>CAVEVC010000072.1:0-12652 GCA_963618935.1 Clostridiales bacterium CCNA10
CCGCGCCGCCCTCGGCGCGGGGCGTCCGACCTCGGCGCGGGGCGTCCGAACGCGGCGCGGGGCGTCCGAACGCGGGAGGGTCGCAACTTGTTGCGACCGCCGTGCGCCCAGGACGCAATGAATTGCGTCCCTCCCATGCGCGTAGACCGCCAAAATAGCGCATGTGCTGTGAGTACAAGAAAGCCGTCGCCGAGGACGGCGACGGCTGGAGATTCAGTCCCCGCACGGACTTCAGTCCGCGAGGGCGGCGAGGATCCGTTCGCCCCACGCCATCGCGCGCGCGAACTGGTCGAGCCCGAACGATTCGTTCGGCGAGTGGATGCGGTCCTGCGGCTGGCCCCATCCGACGAGGAGCGGCGCGGCGCCGCTGCAGGACGCGAGCGTGGAGACGACGGGGATCGACGCGCCGTCCCACTGGAACACGGGTCCGCGCGCGTCCATCTCGCCGAGGACGTGCGCCGCGAGGCGGAAGACCGGCGAGGCGAGCGGCAGGCGGAAGCCTGGCGCCTCGCCCGTCAGGTCCTCCACGGCGAGCTTCATGCCCCGGGGCGTGTGCTGGCGCAGGTGCCGTTCGACGCACGCCATCGCCGCCCTGGGGTCCTGGCCCGGCACAAGCCGCATGGAGAGCTTCGCGAACGCGGCGGCGGGGATGACCGTCTTCGAGCCGGGGCCGCCATAGCCGGAGTGGATGCCGTTCACCTCGATGGTCGGGCGGAAGGAGCTGCGCTCCGTGGGCGTGAGCCCCGCCTCGCCGCCGACGGGCGGACATCCCATCTCGGCCTCGTAATGCGCGTCGTCCGGCGCGGCGGACTCCGCGGCGGCGCGTTCCGCGTCCGTCGGCGGCACGATGCCGTCGCAGAACCCGCGCACGGCAATCGAGCCGTCCGCGCTGTGGAGGGAGGCGAGCAGTTCCGCCATGCCCTGCGCGGGATTCGGCGCGATGCCGCCGAACTCGCCCGAATGGAGGTCGTGGTCCGCCGCCATGAGGCGCACCGTGAAGTGGCTCACGCCGCGCAGCCCCGCGACGATGGCGGGGCGCAGGTCCGCCGCCGCGCCCGTGTCGCAGACGAGCAGCACGTCCGCGCGCAGGCGTTCCGTAATTGTCGGCGCCAGCTTCGCGAGCGCGGTGGACCCGCTCTCCTCCTGCCCTTCCAGCACGATCTTGAGCGTGGGCACGGGGCGTCCTGCGCGGGACGCGAGGAACGCGCGCATCCCGCAGAGGCACGCGAACCACTGCCCCTTGTCGTCCTGCGCGCCCCGGCAGTAGACGCGCCCGTCGTCCTTCAGCGTCGGCTCGAACGGCGGCGTCTTCCACTCGTCGAGCGGATCCGCCGGCTGCACGTCGTAGTGTCCGTAGAAGAGGACCGTCGGCGCGCCCTCGTCGCCCTTCCGTTCCGCGAACACGACGGGCGGCGTGCCGAGGAGGCCCGGCGCCTGCATGAGCGCCGCCTTGAAGCCGAGGGGCGCCAGCCACTTCTGGATCCACGTCGCGCAGCAGAGGCAGTCGCGCAGCTTCACGGGGTCGGCGCCGACCGTCTCGAAGCGCAGCAGCGCGAAGTATTCGTCCAGGATGGAAGCGGGGATGGAGGATGGCGTGGGCATGTCAGCGTCCTTTCGTCTTCAGAAGAACAGATCGCGTTCGCCCCGGCAGGTGGCCTCGTACTGCTTCAGGACGGAGGGGTAGAACTTCGGCACCCATTCCCGGATGCCCGCCAGCTCCTTCTCGATGAGGGCTTCGCCGACGGCGCGGGTGGCGGGGTCCTGCGCGAAGTCGTCGAGCCATTCGCGGAAGGTGAGGACCGCGTTGATCTTGCAGAACTTGCCCTCGCGGCCGGTCTTGAGCGCGTCCATGATGCAGCCTCCCGTGCGGCCGCAGCGGTAGCCCGCCGTGCAGAACGAGGTGATCATGTCGCGGGAGGCGAGGTGGCGCACCATCTCGTCGAGCGAGCGGTTGTCGCCCAAGAGGAACTGCTGGCGCTCCTTCTCCTGATGCGCCTCGTTCTCAAAGTCGCTGTAGCCCTTGATCGCGATGTTCGACGAGCAGTCGAGTTGCGTCATGCCGTGGTCGAGGACGCGGTCACGGGAGGCACCGCTCTCGCGCGCGGTCACGATGATGCCGGTGTAGGGCACGGAGAGGCGCGCGATCACGAGGATGCGCGCGAACGTCTCGTCGTCGATGAGCCACGGCGACTCCTCCGGCACCTTCGTGCCGCTCGCCGGCTCGAGGCGCGGGAACGAGAGCGTGTGCGGCCCGATGTTGAACCACCGCTCCAGGTCGCGCGCGTGCATGACCGTCGCGAGCAGCTCGTAGCGCCAGTCGCAGAGTCCGTAGAGGACGCCGAAGCCGACGTCGTCCACGCCCGCCTCCAGGCAGCGGTGGAAGCACGTCGTGCGCCAGTCGTAGTTCCCCTTCACGCTCCACGCCGGGTGCATCTGCTCGTAGAGCCTGCGGTTGTAGGTCTCCTGGAAGACCTGGAACGTGCCGATGCCGACGGAGCGCAGCACCTTCAGGTCCGCGACCGGCAGCGGCGCGGCGTTCACGTTCACGCGGCGGATCGCGTTGAGCGCGCCCGTGCGCGGCGCGGGCGCCTTCCGGCTGTAGCACGTCTCGATCGTCTCGGCGATGTATTCGGTCGAGGTCGTCGGATGCTCGCCGTAGACGGCGATGAGGCGCTTGTGGCCGATGCGGCCGGCGAGGACGTCGAGCTCCTGCTTCAGCTCGTCCATCGTGAGGACGCGGCGCTTCTGCAGGGCGTTCCCCTCGCGGAACCCGCAGTAGCGGCACCCGTTCACGCAGAGGCTCGACATGTAGAGCGGCGCGAACATCACGATGCGGTTGTCGTAGACCTTGTGCTTGATGCGGTCCGCCGCCGCGCGCATCTCCTCGAAGAGCCCCGGATCCGTCACGCGCATCAGCTCCGCCGTCTCGACGGGAAGCAGGGTCTCGCACGTCGACTCGCTCTTCGCGATGATCTCCCGCACGCGCACGGGGTCGGCCGGCTTCGCGTCGATCTCCGCGATCAGGCGGCCGATCTCCGCCTCGTCCACGAAGTGCCTGCCGCCGGGGAGGTACTTGTCGATCTCCGGCTGGACGATGAAGTTCTTCGTATAGTCCGCCGCGTCCTTGAAGGAGCGGATGGTTGAGCAGTCTGCCATGGGGGATTAAGTGGTTAAGTGGTTAAGTGGTTAAGTGGTTAAGTGGTTGAGTGGTTGAGTGGTTGAGTGGGTAAGTGGGTAAGTGGGTGAGTGGGTGAGTGGTTAAGTGGACGTTGCGTTCTTGGCGGCTCACGCTCTTTGATTGCCGAAGCGCTGCCAGTATACTTGACGCGGCGGCGAAAGTATGTTGTAATTCCAACAATGCAGCAAACTTTCGACATCTTCGACTCGCTCGACCCCAAGACCGCGCGGATCTGCCTCGGCGCGCGCACGGCCACGTTCGCCGCGGGCGAGCACCTCTTCCACGAGGGCGAACGGACCCGTCACTTCGGCCTTGTCCTCTCCGGCGCGGTCAACGTCGTGCGCTACAGCCGGGACGGCCGCGCGAAGGTGCTGTCGCATCTTGTCCGGGGCGAAGTCTTCGGCACCTCGTTCGTCCTCGGCGGCGAGGGACGCTCCTTCGCCGGCATCGTCGCCACCGAGCCGACGAGCGTCCTGCTGCTGCGCGGCGAGAAGGTCCTCCGCCCCTGCGCCGCGCGCTGCGCCGCCCACGTCCAGCTCGTCTGCCGCCTCCTCGAAATCCTCGCGCACCGCAACACGCTCCTCGCGCGCAAGATCGACTGCCTCACGCAGCATACGACGGCGGAGAAGCTGCTCGCCTACCTGGAAATGCGCGCCGAGGCGGCCGGAAGCGATGCGTTTGAAATCCCCTTCACCCGCCAGCAGCTCGCCGACTACCTCAACGTCGACCGGTCCGCCCTTTCAACGGAGATCGGCCGGCTCGTCCGCCGCGGCCTGATCGAGACGACCCGCCGCCGCTTCCGGCTCCTGCGTCCCCACGCCCTCGCACCCATGACGCGCGCAGAAGCACGTACAGGGTAGGGGCGGACGTCCTCGGCCGCCCGCCCCCGCCCCGTCCGCCCACGCCCACGCAGGGACGACGCCGGTGGGCGACGCCGATGGACGACGCAATCACGCGGGCCGCCGAGGACGTCGGCCCCTACCAACACCGTACGGTCGGGCCGCACACGGTCGGATCGCGCACGGTCGGATCGCGCATGGTCGGATCGCGCATGGTCGGGCCACACGCATGGTAGGGGCGGACGTCCTCGGCCGCCCGCCCCCGTCCCGCCTGCTCGGCCGCCCGCCCGGCCGCCCGCCCCACACACACGCTGGGACGACGCCGGCGCACGACGGACGCACCTACCGATGCGGGATCTCTTCGCCCGTCTGGCGACTGAAGGCAAGGACATGCGGCCACTCCCGTGGCGTAGCGCTCAGACCGCGCGCCACAGGATTTCGGACAATATACGACCATTTCTCGGCATAATGGGCCTCATCCCGTATGCGTGTATCAAAGAACCCGCGCTGAAAACAAAGATGCCCCGTCTTCGACAAAAACGACTTGAAGTCACCAACCGTTCTGGCCAACCCACGCACGCCCATGAACGGACGAGATCCGCCATCCCCAACAATGCCCGGCTGTTCCGTACTTTCGCTGGGCACACTCGCCAGCATGTGGAGATGATCGGGCATGACCAGGCAGAGCGTCACGAACCACTTGCCCGTCACATGGTAATGCCGCACGGCTTCCAGGATCATCGCCGCATTTTCAACAAAATTCGTCACGCCGCGCGCCCGGGCACAGATTGTCACGAAGAAGAACGTCCCCGGAGGGCAATAGGGCGCGTGGTGATTGAGGCGTTTACGGACAGGCAGGTCGTTCATGCGTCCCAGTGTAGCACAAACGAGATACCGGCACAACGCCCACCGCCACAACAACAACGCAACAACAACACAGGGACGACACCGATGGACAACACAACCACGCGGGCCGCCGAGGACGTCGGCCCCTACCAACACGCACGGCCGGGCCGCGCATGGTCGGACCGCACGCACGGTCGGGCCGCACGCATGGTAGGGGCGGACGTCCTCGGCCGCCCGCCCCCCACAGGGACGACGCCGGTGGACGATACAACCGCGCGGGCCGCCGGGACGTCGGCCCCTACCAACCATGCGCATGGTCGGACCGCACATGGACCGGGTCGCGCATCATCATCGGCTTCTTAGTTGCCCTTCTCCCCGCTGCCCGGCAGCTCGCCGGTCACGTCGAGGATCCAGGCCGTGTCGGCCCAGCAGGGATGCTCGCGGTCCTTGTAGATTTCCCGCAGGACGAGGCGCTTGACGTCCTCGTCGCGGTTGAGCAGGTCGTTGTAGACCTCCTCCAGGACCTCCGGGTCCTGCGCCTTGTCGAAGAGGATGCCCGCGAGCAGCATGACGTTCTCGTCCGGCACGAGGTTGAGCGCGCGGTGGAGGCACTCGTCCCGGCGGGCCTTCGGCACCTTGTTGAAGGCTTCCCGGAAACGCTTCACCTCGTCCATCGTCACCTTGTCCGGCTTCGGCGCCTGCCAGGTGTCCGTCAGGGCGTCGAAGGCGTCCACCAGCTTCTCCTCGGGATCCTGACCGGCGGCCGCCTGGGCCTCGTCGTCCGGCATCGCGTCGTCCGGCATCGCGTCGTCCGCCGCAGCCTCCGGACCGGCCGCCGCGCCGGTCCGGTCCGCCGTCGCCGCCTGGGCGGGCGTTGCGTGCCGCGTCGTGGGCGGCTGCGCCGCCGCCGCCGCCCGTTTCGCGTCCGCCTCCTCCAGCGGCGCCGCGTGCCGTCCCCACAGGAACGCCACGAGGCCGCACGCCAGCGCCAGCGCCGCCGCCCCGCCGAGCACGCCTTTCAGTCTTGCGTTCATTTTCATCGCGGAGAATTATAGCACAACTTCCCCTCCCCGGCCGCCTCACGGACGGGAAGCGCGCGTATGCGTACGGCGGCCGCGGAAGTCGTCCACGAGGCCGCGCAGCGTGGCGCGGTCGCCCACGGCCATGAACCCGAAGTAGACGCACGCGCCGGAGCCGACGAAGGCGGCCATCGACAGGACCGCCCCCGCCGTCCCGCCCGCGCCGAAGCCCGCGAGCGCGCGCTTGAGCGCCACGAGCGCGCCCGCCATCGCCGCGCTCGCGAGGAGCATCGTCCCCACCGGCCGCGCAAGGTGCGCCCAGCCGAGCGGACCGTTCCGCCGCCGCGCCAGGGCGGCCAGCCAGGCGCAGGAGATGCCCGAGCAGACCACCGTCGACGCCGCAAGCCCCACGTGCCGCCACTCGACGGGGAGGCCGAACACGGCGGCGACGTTGAGCGCCGCGTTGAGGAACACCATCCGCACCGTGACGCGGAGCGGCGTCCTGAAGTCGTTCTGCGCCTGGAACCACGGCGTGAGCGTCTTCTGGACGCAGAAGAAGCCCAGCCCCAGCGAATAGCACGCCACCGCGCGCGCCACGCGCACCACCGCCACCTCGTCGAACCGCCCCCCCTGGTAGACGAGGCGCGTCAGCTCGGGGGCGAGGACGACGAGCCCGACGGCGGCGGGCAGCACCACGAGGAGCATGCTGCGCATGGACGAGACGAACGCCGCGCGGGCGCCGTCCACGTCGCCCTTCGCGAAGCGCCCCGCGAACGTCGGCAGCAGGACCGTGCCGAACGCCGTCCCCACGATGCCGAGCGGCAGTTCCATCAGGCGGTCCGCGTAGCCAATCGCCCCCGCCGCCCAGTCGCTCGCCCTGAGCGCAAGCACCTGGTCGAGCATGTAGTTGACCTGCACCGCGCCCGCGCCGACGCAGCCGATCACCATGTTGCGCCACACGAGGCGCACCTTTCCGTCGCGCCAGCCCCGGAACGACGGCCACGGCGGGATGCCCTTCTTCGCCATCGCCCGCAGCATGAACGCCATCTGGAGGAAGCCCGCGACGAGAATCGCGCCGCAGAGGACGATGACACGGCGCTGGACGGCAAGCGGCGTCCCCGCGAAACCGCCCGCCCCGTCCGTCGTGAAGCACATGAGAAATACGAGCGCGGCAATCCAGACGACGTTGAGGATGCTCGGCATGAGGGCCGCCGCCGCGAAGCGCCCGAAGGCGTTCAGCACGCCCATGCCGAACGCGGCCGCGCAGATGAAGAGCATGTAGGGGATCAGGATGCGCGTATAGGTAAGCGCCTGCCCCCACTTGCCCGAAGGGGCGAGCCCCGCCCAGAAGGCGCCGCCGATGAGGCACCACACGAGGACGGCGACGGCGATGAGGATGAGGAGGGTCATCGTCATCACGGCACGGGCGAGGCGCTGCGCGCGCGCGCGCGTTTCGTCCGCCTCCAGCTCGCCCTTGAAGACGGGCACGAACGCCGCCGTGAGCGCCCCCTCCCCGAACAGGCGCCGCGCCAGGTTGGGAATGGCGAACGCGACGGCGAACGCGCTCTGCTCCACGCCCGCGCCGATGAGGCGGCTCTGGCACATTTCGCGCACGAGCCCGAGCACGCGCGAGAGGGCGGTGAGGGCCGCCACGACGGCGGTGTTCCTAAGAATGCTTCGGCTTGACATTGCAGACGTGGTCCACGGCGGCGGCGAAGTTCTCCGCGCCCTTGAGGATTTCGATGTCGACGCGCAGGTAGTAGCACGGCACGGGGGTGGTCTCGAAGCGCGGGAAGCGCACGGCGTCCTTCTCCGTCGTGATGAGCGCGTCCGCGTGGAGGTCGGCCGTCTTGTTGAGAGCGAAGAGAATCTCGGAGGAATCGTAGCGGTGGTGGTCCGCATAGCGCTCGCACCAGATCACCTTCGCGCCGAGGCGGCGGAGGGAGTCCTCGAAGCCCTGCGGCACGGCGATGCCGGAGAGCGTGGTGAGCGTCTTGCCCTTCAGCCACGAAAGCGGCCGCTCCTCGCGGCTCCACACGTCCTTCAGGAGGCGCGGCGCGTGGCGGCACTCGATGATCTCGGCCTTTCGGTTGTAGGAGCGGACCTGCCTCACGACGTCCTCCGCGCGGCCGTCCGACTTCGTGATGAAGATGACGTCCGCGCGGGCGATGTGGCCCGCCGGCTCGCGCAGCACGCCGCGCGGCAGCATGTGGCCGTTCCCGAAGGGGTTCGTCTTGTCGACGAGCACGACTTCGTGCGAGTGCCGGAGGCGCTGGTACTGGAAGCCGTCGTCGAGGATGAGCGTGTCGCACCCGAAGCGCGAGATCGCGTAGCGCCCCGCCTTCACGCGGTTGCGGTCCACCACCACGCACACGCCCGGCAGGTTGGCGGCGAGCATGTAGGGCTCGTCGCCGCCCGTCGCGGCGTCGAGCCGGATGCGCCGGCCGTCCGAGACGACGAGCGGCGGCTCGATGACGGCCGAGAACATCCGCTGCCACCACGGCCTCTCCTTGCGGCGGTAGCCGCGCGAGAGGATCGCCACCTTGCGCCCGGCGGCCGTGAGCTCGCGCGCGAACTTCTCCGTGACGGGCGTCTTGCCCGTTCCGCCCGCCGTCACGTTCCCGATCGAGATGACCTGGCAGCCGAGCGGGAAGCGGCGGAGGATGCCGGCGCGGTAGAGGGCGTCGCGCACCGCGACGACGGCGCGGAACACGTACGAGGCGGCGGCGAGGAGCCCCAGGACGACGCGCATGCCCGCGGGCTGGTTCTGGTCCGCCCCCGGCTGCTGGATGACCTTCACGAGCGCGTGCTCAAGCCGCTCGACGTAGCTGACCTTCTGCTTCTGCAATTCAACTGTCCATTCTTGCCTTGGGGGGCGTTCAGTATAGCACATTCCCGCGCGCCCCGCGCCGAGCGGCCAAACGCCCCCTCCTGTCCCGAAAGAAACCATTTCCAGGCGGGGACGACGCGGATGCCGTCCTCCTCGTATTCCTCGTCCCACGTGACGACGGTGCAGTCCGACACGCCGGTTTCACGGCGCGCGTCCAGGAGGGCGGCAAACTCCCGCGCCTTCGTTTCCCTCCGCGCCATTTCATACGAGACCTGGATCAACCGCCGGGCCTTCGTCGTCCGATCCGTCACGAAGAAGTCCACTTCCTCCCCCTTCCCCGTGTTGTAGTACTCGATCTTGTTGAACCCGCGCCGCAGGTTCATGAACACGGCGTTTTCCAGCACAAAGCCCTTCTCGGCGTCGTTCCGGGCCTTCAGCGCGCCTATCATGCCCGTATCGACGAGATAGTACTTGTCGGGATTCGTCCGGCGGACGGCCAGTGAATCCGTGCGCAACGGCACCGGGTAGGCGAAATAGGCATCGGCATAGTGGGCAAGGAAGTCGCCCAGCATTTCCCGGTCATGCGGAAGGGACAGCTGCTTGAGGACGTTGGCCATCGCGCGAACGGAAACCTTCCGCCCGAAATTCTGCAGAAGATACTGAAGCACATACTTCAGCGACTGCACGCTCCCGACCTCGTGGCGTTCCAGGATGTCCCGATAGACGACGGCATCCACATACCCCTGCAGCAGCATGATGCGGGCCGTCGTGTCCAATCCCTGCACGTCTGGGAAGCCCCCGCACACCATGTAGTCCGCAAACGCCTTCCTCAGCTTCCCGCGAACACGGGGCGCATCGACGAGCGAAGGCTTCTCCAGGAAAATGCCGTTGTAGGACAGGTACTCGGCAAACGAAAGCGGAAAGATCTCGACCTCGACGGAACGCCCCCGCATCTCCGTGGCGATATCCGCCGACAGCATCCTGGAGGACGACCCCGTCACGCAGAGCTGAACGCGGCGCGCATCGACCAGCCGCCGTGCAAAGCGTTCCCATCCGCGCACATCCTGCAGTTCGTCAAGGAAGTAGTAGCAGAGCTGTCCCGCAGCGTCCGGGAACATCTCCGCATGGAGGTCGACGAGCAGATGCAGGTCATCGGACGAAAGCCCGGACAGGCGGTCGTCGTCGAAATTCACATGGACCAGACGCTCCAACGGAACCCCCTGCGCAAGGAGGTCCTGCATCCGCAGATAGGTAAAGTAGGTCTTCCCCGTCCGCCGCATGCCCTTGATGACCGTCGCATTGTTCCGAATCTCCGGGAACCGCCCAGCCCGTCCGATCATGTCCTGCGGAACGCCATCTGCATAAAACTGCGACATGACTTCACGTAATTGCTCTTTCATGACGAATCCTTTCCCTCGTGTGCATGTAGCATACCACAGAACGCTTCGTTCCGTCAACTGAACTGGCCTAAATTTCATGCCAATTTCAATCTAGATTGGCTGTAGATTCATGCCAATTTGCATTTCACATCTCCCTGTGGCGGCCGCCGGCTTCGTGGTTTCCCTCGAAGCCGCGATCTGCCCGACGCTACTTGCCCACGCAGAAGCGGCTGAAGAGGGCGTCGAGCAGGTCGTCCGAGTAGACCTTGCCGAGCATCCGGCCCAGGGCCTCGGCCGCGCCGCGCAGTTCGTTCGCCGCGACAACCCAGTCGGCGCCCGCGAGCGCATCGTCCGCGCGCGCCAGCGCCGCCTGCGCGGCGAGGAGGCATTCCTTCTGCCGCGTCGTCACGTCCGCGCCCGTCTCCTCCGCGCTCTTCGCCGCCCTCTCCGCCAGCCGCGCCGCAATCGCCGCGCGCAGCCCGGGCAGGCCCTCGCCCGTGACGGCGGAGACGCGCACGCCGCCGCGCGGCACGTCCCCGCCCGCCGCCTGGTCGCACTTCGACCAGACGCGCAGCTCCGTTCCGTCCCCGGCGACGGGCCGCGCGTCCGCCGCCTCCGCGCAGGGCACGAGGCGCAGGATGAGGTCGGCCGCGTCGATGAGCGCCGTCGCGCGCGCCACGCCCTCGGCCTCGACGGCATCGGACGTGGCGCGCAGGCCCGCCGTGTCGACGAGCCGCACGGGCCAGCCGCCGATCTCCGCCCACTCCTCGATGGCGTCCCGCGTCGTGCCCGCCGTCTCGGAGACGATCGCCCGCCGCGTCCCCAGCAGCGCGTTCAGGAGCGAGCTCTTGCCCGCGTTCGGCGCCCCGGCGAGGACGACGCGCGCGCCCTCGCGGAGGATGCGCCCCTCGCGCGCCGTCGAGAGCTTCCGGTCCACGGCGGCGCGCAGGCCGCCGAGCGCGGCGCGCAGCGTCGCCGCAAAGCCGGGCGGCAGTTCCTCCTCGCTGAAGTCGAGCGCGTGTTCGAGCCGGGAGGAGACGTCGAGCGCCGCCGCGTACAGCGCCTCCAGGGCCCGCGAGGCCGCGCCGCCGAGGCGCGCCGCCGCATCGTCCGCCGCGCGCTCCGTCTTCGCGTCGATGAGGTCGAGCACGGCCTCCGCCGCGCCGAGGTCGAGCCGGCCGTTCAGGAACGCCCGTTCCGTGAACTCGCCCCTCCGGGCGAGCCGCGCGCCCGCCGCGAGGCACGCCTCCAGCACGCGGCGCGGCGCGATGCTGCCGCCGTGCCCCTGCAGCTCGACCACGTCCTCGCCCGTGTAGCTGCGCGGGGCGGCGAAGACGAGCACGAGGCCGTCGTCGAGCGTCCCCGTCCCGCCGGGCGCGCGGAAGGCCGCGTGGAAGAAGCGCCCGGCGCGCGCGGCGTCCACGGCGATGCCCGTGAGCGCGGAGGCGATGCGGAACGCCTCCGGGCCGCTCACGCGCACGACGGCGACGCCGCCCCGCCCCGGCGCCGTCGCGAGGGCGGCGATCGTGTCCCCGCCCGTCATGGCGCCACCCCGAAGAGCCACATGGCCAGGCCGACGAGCGGCGGCATCGTGAGAATCGAGAGGAGCGTGGTGGACGAGACGAGCCCCACCGAGAGCGCCACGTCCCGCCCGTAGCGCACGGCGAACATCGACGTGAGCGCCGCCACCGGCGCGGACGCCGCCGTGACGATCGCGACGGCCATCTTCGGCTCCAGCGCCACGCCCAGACGCGCGAGCGCCCAGACGAGCGCGAGGAACGCCCCCGGCACGGCGACGAGCCGCAGCGCGCCCGCGAGATACGCCTTGGGGAGGCGCACGACCGGGCCGAACCGCGCCGTCGCGAGGTTCGCCCCGATGATGACCATCGCAAGCGGCGTGTTGAGGTCCGCCATCATCCTGACCGGCGTCCCCACCACCTCCGGCAGCTGCCACGAGCAGAGGAAGAGCGGCAGGCCCAGCGCGATGCCGACCGAGCCGGGGTTCAGGAAGAGCGTCCGGGCCTGTACGTCCTTCAGAGAGCCGCAGAACGTGACGAGCCCCCAGCTCCAGAAGAGGAGGTTGAAGACGACCACGTAGGCGACGCCGTAGAACACCCCGTCCGGGCCCAGCAGGGCGTATTCAAGCGGAATGCCCATGAAGCCCGCGTTGGAGAAGACGATGGCGCAGCGCAGCACGCTGCGCGTGCGGACATCGCGGTCGCGCACGAACAGGCAGGCGGCCGCCATGCCGAGCGCCGGCGCCAGCGCCGCGAGCGCGAACGCCCAGCCGAGCCCCACCAGGAGGCGCGGCTCGAACGGGTGCGCCTGGAAGGCATGGACGATCAGGCAGGGCGTGACGACGAGGATGAGCAGGTCGACCATCCCCTTCAGGGAGGCCTCCCCCAGCAGCTTCACGCGGCGGCAGACGAAGCCCACGCCCATCAGCATGAACAGGATGCCCACCTGGCGGGCCACGACGACAAGGCTTTCCAACATGACGGGGCGAGATTATACCATATTGCGCCGATCTCCCCGCCCCGCCCCCCGGCGCGGATGCCACG
>CAVEVC010000073.1:0-11272 GCA_963618935.1 Clostridiales bacterium CCNA10
CCCGGTCAGCGACTCGCCGTGACTTGGCGAACCACTACGCGGACAAGTTCGCCGGGAACGGCAAGACGCTCACGCTCATCGGCCTTGCGTTCTCGAAGGCGAAGCGCACCATCGTCGCCGCGAAGGTGGAGGAGGTGGCGTAGGCCGCGCGCGATGGACGCGGCGCAGAAGCGCCGAACCCTTTTTTACGAGACAAAGGAAACATGACATGATGACCGAAGAGGACATTCTCAAGACCTTCGCGGACACCGGCGCCCTGCTCGCCGGGCACTTCGAGCTGCGCTCCAAGCTGCACTCCGACCGCTACTTCCAGTGCGCGAACGTGCTCCGCTACCCGCGCATCGCCGCACGGCTCTGCGACGAACTCGTCGCGAAGATGAAGAGCTCCGGCGACATCGGCCGCATCGACGGCGTCATCTCGCCCGCCGTGGGCGGCATCCTCGTGGGGCACGAGGTCGCCCGCGCGCTCGACACGACGTGCGTCTTCGCGGAGAAGGTGCCGGGCGAGGGGGTGGACGCGGCGGGGAAGCCCGTCACGAAGCTCGCGATGCGCCGCTTCGCCCTGAAGCCCGGCGCGCGCTACGTCGTCGCCGAGGACGTCGTCACGAAGGGCGGGCGCGTGCAGGAGACGATCGACCTCGTGCGGGCGGCCGGCGCGGACGTCGCCGCCGTCGTGCTGCTCGTGGACCGCTCGAAGGGCGCGGTCCGCTTCGGCGAGATCCCGATGTTCTCGCTCGTGCAGATCCAGCCCACCACCTGGGAGCCCGCCGCGTGCCCGCTCTGCAAGGCGGGCGGCCGTCCTGTCCATCCGGGGTCGTGAGGCCATGAAGGCGCGTCTTCTTCTGGCCGTGCTGGGCGCCGCGCTGCTCGTGCGCGCGGAACCGTCCCTGAAGGGGCGGATGGAGCAGCCGCTCCTTGCGTGCGGGGCGGGGCGGGCGTACCTCGTCGCCCCGGACGGCGGCATCGCGTGGTCGAAGGCCGGCTGCGGCAACATCCACCGCGTGTGGCTGCACGGGAACTGGGTCTACTGGTCGAACGGCGACCTCTACCGCACGGACGTCCCGACCGGGCGCACCGAGCTGTTCTACAGCCCCTGCGCGAAGGAGGGGGTCTTCGGCTTCGAGGTCCTGCCGGACGGGAACGTCGTCGTCGCCGAGAACGGCACGGACTTCATCACCGAGCTGAAGGCCGGCACGGCCGAGCCGGTCGTGAAGTTCAAGGCCGACCCGCGCGGCGCGGACGGGAAGACGCCCGGCGTACACAGCCACTTCAGGATGGTGCGCAAGACGCCGCAGGGCACCTACCTCGTCTGCTGCTCGGGCGCGAACGTCGTGCGCGAATACGACGCGCGCGGAACGCTCGTGTGGGAGCAGCCCACGCCGCGCCTCGCGTTCGACGCGCTCCGCCGCGCGAACGGCAACACGCTCGTCTCCCACCTCGGCGCGGTCACCGAGTTCACGCCCGACCACCGCGTCGCGTGGCAGTTCGCCTGCGCGGACGCGCCGGAACTGAAGCTGGACAACCTCTGCGGCATCTGGGAGAAGCCGGACGGCAACCTCGTCGTGGGCACCTACGCGAACGGCGCCAAGGACGGCAGCCGCGCGACGGCCTTCGAGATCACGCGCGCGAAGCGCGTCGTGTGGAGCTACGCCGCCTCCGGCGCGCGCGAGTCGACGATGACGGCCTTCCCCGTCGAGGCGGCGCGCTGGCCGCTGCCGCTGAAGGCGAAGAAGGCGGCGGAGTAGGCGCGCCATGCCCACGCCCGAGACCCTGGCCCTCCGCGCGCAGGCGCTGCGCCGCATCCGCGCGTTCTTCGACGCGCGCGGGTTCGTCGAGGTCGAGACGCCCGTGCGCATCCCCGCGCCGGCCCCCGAGCCGCACATCGACTGCCCGGCAAGCGGCGGCTGGTTCCTGCGCGCCTCCCCCGAGCTCCAGATGAAGAAGCTCCTCGCCTCCGGACTGGCGCGCATCTGGCAGATGGGGCCCTGCTTCCGCGAGGGGGAGCGCGGGAGCCGCCATCATCCCGAGTTCACGATGCTCGAATGGTACCGCGCGCGGGCGGACTACCTGGACGTCCTTGCGGACATGGAGGCGCTCGTCGCGGACGTGCTGGGCGCGTTCCGTCCGTTCCCCGCCGGGCCCTTCCGCCGCCTGGCCGTGCGGGACGCCTACCGCGCCTACGCGGGCTGGGACCCGTTCGCGGCCTGGGACGCGGACCGATTCGACTTCGACATGGCGACGAAGATCGAGCCAAGCCTCCCCCGCGAGCCGACCGTCCTCATCGACTACCCGCCCCCCGCCGCGTCGCTCGCGAAGCTGCGCGGCGACGTGGCCGAGCGCTGGGAGCTCTACGTGGACGGCCTGGAGCTCGCGAACGCCTTCACGGAGCTGACGGACGCGGCGGAGCAGCGGCGGCGCTTCGAGGCGGCGCGCGCCGAACGGCGGCGGATCGGCGAGGCCGACTATCCGCTCGACGAGGACTTCCTGCGCCTCCTCCAATCCATGCCGCCGGCGGGCGGCGTGGCGCTGGGGGTGGACCGACTTGTGATGCTCGCCGCCGGCGCGACGGCAATCGACGCGGTGCGCGTCGTGGAGGATTAAGTAGTTAAGTAGTTAAGTAGTTAAGTCGTTAAGTGGTTAAGTGGTTAAGTGGTTAAGCGGTTAAGTGGTTAAGTGGTTAAGTGGTTAAGCGGGAGGGCCGCAACTTGTTGCGGCCGCACCCTGTGGGAACGGCAGACAGGAAGGAGCAAGGACATGACGGTGAAGACGGGATTGATGGCGCTGGGCGCGGCGGTGGCTCTGGGGGCGGCGGCGAGGCCGCCGAACTACGACGAGGCGAAGGTCGCCCCCTACGTGCTGGAGGATCCGCTGACGTTCGCGGACGGGCGCAGGCTGAAGGACCCGTCCGAATGGCCGGCGCGGCGGGCCGAGATCGTGCGGATCTTCGAGCGCGAGATGTTCGGCCGCACGCCGCCGCCGCCTGAGGCCGTCGTGACGGAGATGTTCGAGGAGGGCGAGACGCTGGACGGCCTCGGCATCCGCCGCCAGTACCACATGTGGTTCAGGAAGGACAGGACGGGCCCGCGCGTCGACTGGATCCTCTTCCTCCCCAACCGCATCGAGGGGCTGAAGCCGAAGAGGGAGAAGGGGCGCGTCGTCTGCGAGAACGCCGAGAAGTGCCCGGTCATCCTCTTCCTCAACTACCGGGGCAACCACGAGCTCGCGACGGACCCCGAGATCCCCGTCCAGCAGGGCTGGTGCCGCGACGGGGCGGCGTTCCACGTCGTGGACAACCGGGCCACGGACAAGACCCGCGCGCGCGCGCGGCGCACGGACACCTCGTCGCCGTTCCCGCTGGAGACGATCCTCGCGCGCGGCTACGCCGTCATGAGCGCCTGCTACTGCGAAATGTCGCCGGACGTGGACGTGCGCCAGGGCGATTCGGAGGCCTTTGCCTACACGGGCCTCTTCGAACTCTGGCCGAAGCGCGACGAGAACGCGACGGACAACATCACGGCGCTTGGCGCGTGGGCGTGGGGGCTCTCGCGCGGGCTCGACCTCGCCTTCACGATCCCCGAGGTCGACGCGGCGAAGAGCGTCGCGACCGGCTGCTCGCGCCTCGCGAAGACGGCGCTCCTCGCCTGTTCGCGCGACGTGCGCTTCGCCGTCTGCGTGCCCAACCAGACGGGCGGCGGCGGCGTGCCGCTCGCCAAGCGCGACTTCGGCGAGAACGTCTCCACCGAAATGAAGAGCTTCCCGCACTGGTACTGCCGGGCCTACGCGAAATACGCCGACAACGAGCAGGCGATGGCGTTCGACCAGCATCTGCTCGTCGCGTCCATTGCGCCGCGCCCCCTCCTCGTGCAGGGCTTCAACAGCGGGTGGTTCGACACGAGGGGCGAATGGCTCTCGTGCGCGGCGGCCTCCCCGGCATGGGCGTTCCTGGGCCGGCCGGGCCTCCCGGAGGGCGGCTTCCCGGCGAACTTCGACACGCGCTGCATCGGCCCGTACCTGGGGTACGTGCGCCGGGGCGGCCAGCACGGCATCACGGGCCACGACTGGAACTGGCTCCTCGACTTCGCCGACCGGGCCTTTGCGCGCTGACGGAACGGAAGGGGGCTCCATGGAGGCGGTCGTGTTGGTTCTTCTCGCGCTGGGCGGCTGCGCGCTCGCGCTGGCGGGGGTCTACCTGGGGACCCGCCTGACGAAGGCGCAGGCGGAGCAGGAGCGGCGGCTCGCCGAGAGGCGGCTGGAGGACAAGGAGGCCGCCTGCCGGCAGCGCCTGGTGGAGAAGGACGCCGCGTGCCGGCAGTTCTCGGAGCGCGCGCTGGAGACCCTGCGCGTCCAGTTCGCCCAGCTCGCCGAGGAGCGGCTGAAGGCGTCGGGCGAGGGGCTGGCGGACCTCAACCGCCGGCGGCTCGCGGACCTGATGGCCCCGTTCCAGAAGGAGCTGGGCGACTTCCGCCGCGCCTTCGAGGAGAACCGGAGGCAGCAGATCGTGAACAAGGCGAGCTTCGACCAGGCGATCCACGACCTCGGCGCGCGGGCGCTCCAGATCGGGGCTGACGCCGAGAACCTCGCCAAGGCGCTCAAGAACGAGTCCAAGACCCAGGGCGACTGGGGCGAGATGGTGCTGGCGAACATCCTCTCCGCCGCCGGGCTCGTGGAGGGGCGGGACTTCCTGCCCCAGGCGCAGGAGGTCGACGAGCAGGGGAACAGGCTCATCCCGGACGTGGAGATCCCCCTGCCGAACAAGGAGAAGCTGATCGTCGACTCGAAGGCCTCCGTCACCGCCTACCTCGACTACGTGGCCGCCCCGGACGACGCGGCGCGGGAGGCGGCGGCGAAGGCCCACCTCGCCTCGGTGCGCCGGCACATGGAGGAATTGGCCGAGAAGGGCTACGCCAAGCGGGTGAAGGGGTCCGCCGGCTACATCCTCATGTTCATCCCCAACGAGGGCAGCTACCTGCTCGCGATGGAGCGGGACCGCAAGCTCGCGACGGACGCCTTCCGGCGGCACGTGATCATCGTGAACCCCACGACGCTGCTGCTCTGCCTGCAGGTCGTCGCGCTTCTGCGCAGCCGCGAGGCGCAGAACGAGAACGCCGAGAGGATCTCCGCGGCGGCGGCGAAGATGTACGAGAAGTTCGCCACCTTCTCCGCGACGTTCGCCGACGTGGGGAAGCGCCTGGACGGCCTGGCCGACGCCTACGCGAAGGCGAAGGGGCAGCTCTGCGCGGGCCCGGCGAACGTGGTGCGCCAGCTGGAGGCCCTGAAGGAGATGGGCGTCGTCACGACGAAGTGCGTCCACGAGAAGGTGCTCGCCGACGCCGGGGTGGAGGGCTAGCCGATGGCGCCCGAACGCGCGTTCCTGGACCCTGGCCGGAAGCTGGTCGACGAGACGGCGGACTGGCTGGCCGCGCGCGCGCGCCGGACGGCGTGCGGCGCGTGGTCGCTTGCGCACCTGCTCGTCCTCGTGCCGACGGCCCAGGCGGGGCGGCGGCTGCGCTTCGCGCTCGCCGCGCGCTTCGCGGCGACCGGCGTGGTGCCGCCCGCCGTGCAGATGCCGGCGCACCTCCTGGCGCCGTCCGAGGCCGCGTTCCCCGAGGCGGACGCCGTGACGGAGCTGGCGGCCCTGGCGGACGTCCTCTGCGAGGCGGAGCCGGGCGCCTACCCCGTCCTCTTCCCGCACGCGCCCGCGCGCCGGACGTTCGCGGAGGCCGTCGACGTCGCGCAGGGGCTTCTGCGCGTATGGGGCATCCTCGGCGAGAACGGCCTCCTGATGCGCGACGTCGCGGCGCGCGCGCCGGACCTGATTCGGGGCGACAACCTCGACTTCGAGGTCGCCCGCTGGCGCGACCTCGCGCGCCTGGAGGAGGCCTACCTCGCCGCCCTGCATGGGCGGGGCGTGCGGTTCCGGGGCGAGTCGGCGGGGCTGGCCGCGGAACATCCGCCGAAGCTGCCCGGCGTCGAGGGGATCGTGCTGCCGGGTCTCCTCTCGCCGATCCCCGCGCTCTACCGCGTCCTGGAGGCGCTGGGCCTGCCCGTGACCGTCCTCGTCCACGCCGCGCCGGAGGCGGACGGCGACTTCGACGCCTGGGGGCGCGTCGTGCCGCGCGCGGACGGATTCCTGGACGAGCTCGGCGTGCGGGACGAGGCGGTTTCCGTCTTCGCGACGCCGGGCGCAGAGGCCGCGCACGTGGCCAACTGGTTTGCGTCCGTCCCGCCCGCCGAGGCCCTGCCGGCGCTCACGCTGGTGGACGGCGACCTCTTCCCCGAGCTGGGCGGGGCGTTCCAGGCGAAGGGCCTCGCGCTCCACAATCCCGCGCGGGAGGCCGTGGCGACGAGTTCGCTCGGCCACCTCCTCGGGCAGCTCGTCGCCCTCTCCGAGACGCCGCGCTACGACGTGTTCAGCGCGTTCATCCGCCAGGGCGACGTGCAGCGGTGGCTCGCCGCCGCGCTCGGCCTCCCCCGCCTGGCGCTCGTGCGGGCGCTGGGGCAGCTGGACCAGCTGAAGGCGGACCATCTGCCCGAGACGCTGGACGACGTGCGGACGTTCGCGGAGGGGGATTTGCGGCGCGTGGTGGCGTTCGTGCGGGAGCGGCTGGCGCGCGAGGAGGGCCTGGAGAACGTGCGCGGGATGCTGGAGGAGATCTTCGCCGCGCGGACGCTCGACGAGGCGCGCGCGGAGGACCGCGAGTTCGCGTCCGCCGCCGAGGCGGTGCGGGACATGTTCGACGAGTTCGCGGGGCTGGCGCTGCCCGCCGCCCGGGCGCGCGTCCTCTTCGCGAAGCGGCTTGCGGGCGCGACGTATTCGCTCGAGCCCGACGTGGGCGACGTCGTGCAGACGGACGGCTGGCTGGAGGTGCCGTGGCTTGCGGAGGACGAGCTTGTGGTCGCCGGGTTCCAGGAGGGGCGCGTGCCGGAGAGCGTGGTGGGGCATCCCTTCCTGCCGGACGCCCTGCGGAAGGGGCTGGGGCTCCTGACGAACGAGATGCGCGCGGCGCGCGATGCGTTCATCCTGAAGGAGGCGTGCGCGTGCCGCCCGCCGCAGAACGTAAGGATCTCGTTCCACGCGCTCGCGGCGGACGCCTCGGCGCTGAAGCCCTCCCGCCTTCTCCTGCGCACGCGGGACGCCGCCACGCTCGCGGCGCGCGCGACGCGCTTCTACGCGGACGTCGCCGGGACGGGGCGGACGCCGGCAAGGACGCTGCCGGAGGCGTGGCGGCTCGACCTGCCGGTCCCGCCGCCGGAGACGCCGCTGGGGCACATCTCGCCGTCCAGCCTCGACGCCTACCTGCGCTGCCCGTTCACCTACTACCTGAAGCGCCAGTTCGGCGAGGCGGTGGACGACGCGGCAGAGGAGCTGGACGCGGCGCGGTTCGGGACGCTCTGCCACGAGGCGCTGGACGCCTGGGCGAAGGGCCCGCTCGCGGACGCGGACGACGCGCGGGCGATCGCGGCGGAGCTGGACCGGCAGGTCGGCCGCATCCTCGTCGACTGGTTCGGGCTCTCCACGCCCGCCATCGTCGCGCTGCAGGCCGACTCCGCCCGGCGTCGGCTCGCGGCGTTCGCCGAGCGGCAGGCGGCCTGGCGGCGGGAGGGCTGGAAGATCGTCGCCACGGAGGAGAAGCTGCAGGTCGCCTACGACGGCACGACGGTCCACGGGCGCTGCGACCGCGTGGACGTACACGAGCGGACGGGCGCGTGGTGCGTGATCGACTACAAGACCTGGGACACGCCTGAGCGCGCCTCGCCGTTCGACGCGGCGAAGGCGGCGGTGGCGTTCGCGAAGGCGCGCGGCCTGCCGCTCGCCGCCCAGGTCGACGCCAAGGGCCGGATGAAGGAGATGGCGTGGAAGAGCCTGCAGCTGCCGCTCTACTGCGCGATGCTGGAGGTGAGCGCGGACCCGCGCTTCGCGGCGGCGAAGACGGCGGCGCGCAGCGCGCGCTACTGCGTCCTCGGCAAGACGCCCGAGGAGACGTGCTTTGCGGACGCCCTCGACGCGGCGGCGTGGCAGGCGGACGCCGAGCGGCTCGTGCGGCGCCTCCTGCGGGAGATCCGGCGCGGCGTCTTCTGGCCGCCCTCGCCGGCGGACGCCTGGCGGCGGGACTACGCGGGGCTCATCTACGACCGGCCCGAGCTGAGCGTGAACGCGCGCTGGCTCGCCGACCAGGACGCGCGCGGCGGCGGGGAGGCGACGGCATGGTGAACGAGCTGATCGAGGCGAGCGCCGGGACGGGCAAGACCTACGCGCTCGTGGAGCGCCTCGTCGCGGCGCTGCGGGAAGGGGTGGAGCCGTGCGAGATCGTGGCGCTCACGTTCTCGCGCGCGGCGGCGGGGGAGATCTTCGCGCGCTTCGTGCGGCGGCTCGCCGAGAACGCGGCGCGGCGCCCGGCGGACGCGGCCCTCCTGCGCCGCGTGGTGGAGACGCAGCACCTCACGCAGATCGGCACGCTCGACAGCTTCCTCATGCGCTTCGTGCAGATGTTCCCGCTGGAGCTGGGCCTCGCGGGCGACGTCTCCGTGCTGGGGGACTTCGACGCCGGGGGCGCGTACACGGGCGTCTCCCTCTCCATCCTCCGCCGGAGCGACGACGGCGCGAAGCGGGCCCTGACGGCCGCGTTCCGCCAGGCGAAGAACCGCGAGGCGTGCCGGTCGTTCATCGACACCTACCAGGCGCTCGTGGGGACGTGGCACCGGCTCTACCTCGACCACCCCGACGGGGCGGCCTGGGGCGACGCCGCGCGCATCTGGCCCGAGCCGCCGGAGGAGCTCGCGGCGACGATCCCGCAGATCCGCGCCGCGGCGGACGCGCTCGCCCCTTACGCCGGGAAGCGCGGGGCGGATACGTTCATCGCCGCCGTGCGGACCTTCACGGGGAAGATCCCCAAGATTCCAAAGGTCCTGGAGGACGAGCCGGCGGCGGCGCGGGCCGTGCGGCTCATGCACGGGTTCAACCTCGCGCGGAAGCTGGAGACGGCGCGCGGCCTCCACGCGCTGCTCGCGGCCTTCGAGGGCGAGTATGCGCGGCGCGTGCGGGCGCGCGGCCGCCTGACCTTCGGCGACGTGCCCCGGCTCGTCGCCTCCCTGCCGGCGGCGGCGCGCCTCGCGCTCGAATACCGGCTCGACGCGCGCATCCGGCAGTGGGCGCTCGACGAGTTCCAGGACACGAGCCACGAGCAGTGGGCGGCGCTCGGGAACCTCGTCGACGAGGCCGTGCAGGCGGACGGCGAGAAGGGCGTGTTCGTGGTGGGCGACTGCAAGCAGGCGATCTACGGCTGGCGCAACGGCGACGTCGCGATCTTCGCGGGCCTGCGGGAAAGCGGGAAGTACGAGCTGCGGGAGCTGAACGAGTCCTACCGCTACGCGCAGGAGATCGCGGACGCCGTGAACCGCGTGTTCGGCGGGAAGTTCCTCTCCCAGTTCGGGAAGTGGCGGTGCCCCGAGCACGTCGCGCACGACCGGGCGGCGAGGGGATTCGTGCATCTCGTCGAGACGGCGGAGAAGGGCAAGGAGGCGTTCGCCGAGCCGCTCGTCAACGAACTGCAGGCGGTGCGCCCGTGGGAGCGCGGGCTCTCCTGCGCCGTGCTCGTGCGGTCGAACGACTTCGGCGAGCTGATCGGCGCGGCGCTGCGGCACGCGGGCATCCCCGCCACGTGGGAAGGGGAGAGCGCCGTCCTCGACACGCCCGTCCTGCGGGCGTTCACGGCCTACGTCCGGCTCGCGGAGCATCCCGGCGACGCGCCCAGCTACAACCACCTGCGCACGACGCCGCTCGGGCGGGCGCTCTACCCGGACGGCCTGCCGCCGGCGGAGGCCGTCTCGCGCGACGCGCTGGACGCGCTCACGACGCGCGGGCTCGGGCGCACGTTCCAGGAGCTGCGCGCGCGCCTGCCGGATGCGGCGTTCGACGCCTTCACGGAACAGCGCTTCGCGGACATGCTGCGCGCGGCGGCGGCGTTCGAGCTGTCGCTGGAGCCGGGCACGCGCCTCGCCTCCTTCGTGGACTATCTGGAGGCGGAGAAGCGGCGCGACCTCGCGGACCCCGGCAGCGTGAAGATCATGACGATCCACCGATCGAAGGGCCTTGGCTTCGACTACGTGCTGCTGCCGCTCTACGAACACATGGGCCTCGACCACGCCGTCAACGACCCGCTCGTCGGCAGCGGGCCCGAATGGGTGCTGCCGAATCCCGGCGAGGCGGCGGCGGAAGGCGACCCCGCGCTCGCGGGGCCCTACCGCGCCCTGAAGGACGCCTGCGTCTACGAGGGGCTGTGCGTCTACTACGTCGCGATGACGCGCGCGAAGCGGGCCTTGACGCTCATCCTGCCGCCCGCGCCGAAGACGGAGGGCAAGACGACGAAGTTCTCGGGGTTCGTCCGGATGTGCGGCCTTGCGGACGCGGGCGATTCGGCGTGGTACGAGCGGCCGGCCGCGTCCGCGCCGGCCGCAGGCCCGGAACCCGCCGCAGGCCTGCCGCCGCCGGTGCGCGCGGCGCGGCGGCATGTGGCGCGCCGGATGCCGTCGCGCAGCTTCCAGTCGGGGATGGCGGCGGGGGCGCTCTTCGCGTCCGGGCGCGGGCGCGTGGCGGCGCTCCGGCGCGGCACGGAGGCGCACGAGGCCCTGGCGCAGGTCGAGTGGCTGGACGCGGCGGCGGCGCGGACGGACCTGGAGCGCGCGCTCGTGCGGCCGGCGGGCGCCGTTGAGCTGTGGCGGGAGACGCCCTACGAGCTCTGCCGGGACGGCGTGTGGGAATCGGGCCAGTTCGACCGTGTCGTCTTCACGGGAACGGGCCCGGACCGCCGGGCGACGATCTACGACTTCAAGACGAACGCCCCCCGGCCGGCCGAGACGGCGGCGGCGTTCGCGGCGCGGATGCACGTGCAGTATGCGGGCCAGATGCGGGCCTACGCGGCGGCGCTCGCGCAGCTTGCGGGCCTCCCGCCCGGCCGGATCGAGACCGTCCTCCTGCTGACGGCGACAGGCTCCGCCGTGCGGTAAATCCGCCGTGCGCCAAATCCGCGAATGCCTCGCGCGGGAGGATCGCAACTTGTTGCGGCCGCGATTCGTTGTTCGGCATTTGCGGGACGGGCGCGGGGTATGGTATACTACGCGGCATGAGACCGATCGCCACGAACATCGCCGACTTCGAGACCCTGCGCAAGGCGGGGCTCGTCTATGTGGACAAGACCGCGCACCTGCACCGTCTCATCACCACGCCGGGCAGCACGTTCTTCTTCTGCGCCCGGCCGCGCCGGTTCGGGAAGTC
>CAVEVC010000074.1:0-8562 GCA_963618935.1 Clostridiales bacterium CCNA10
CGCACCCGTCTGACAAAAGGCAAAGCCACCCGGCGCAGAAAAGAAAGTGGCGCGCCTTCACTTCGGATGAGGCACGCCACGCATCTAGAAAATGAAGTGGCGTGTCCCATGACATCCACGTCTTGTAGAAGGCATCGCCAAACGCCTTTGAGAAACATGAATGATGAAACACGCCACGTGGATTCCTCCACGTAGCGCGATCACCGTATTCCGCTTCTCGTTTTGTTTGGCGAACTTTTCTACAAAGCGTCATACGCTGATTCGCGTACGCCTGCGCAGGTTAGGTTGCCCACCCTGCGCATCTCCCGCTCCTCGGTTGCGGACGCGCCGGAGCGCGTCCTTCCCAAGTGGAGAGCCGGCCGTTTTTGGTACTACGACCGGTCTCAATGTCTCAGTCTACCGTTCAGTCCTTCCTTTCAGTTTGGTCTACGGTACAGGTAAAGCCTTTGCCCTCGCATCGGGCGAGTCACCTCCCGCCCCGATGGGAAGTCGTGCGGATTATACCACAATCGGCGTCCGCCGGGCAATCGGCAGCCACGGGGCAGCCACGGGAGAGATGCGATTCGCGGATTCGCGGAAGGCAGGCGGGAGGCGGATGGCGAAGATGGTGAGATTATTGTGCGGAAACTTCCCTTTGTCGACGAGAAGGGGTGATGGCGGGACGCGCCCCCTACCAACACCGATGAGTTGTCCCTTGGAGGTTGGCGGAGCAGGCGGCCGCCAACTGTGCGTCCTACGCCGCGCCGAGGGGAGAAGTGGGTGGACAAAAAGAACGAGGACGAATCCCGTGGGATCCGTCCTCTCCATGTTTTCGCCTTCCCTTGCGGGATATATGTCAGATTGTCGTCAGGTGATCGAGATCACGCGCGCCTGCGTTTCGGGACGCTTCCGCACGACGACGCGCAGAAGGCCGTTCTCCAGTTTCGCCGTGACCGTGGTCGGGTCCGCCGTCTCCGGCAGGTCCACGCTGACTGCGTAGTTCACGCGCTCGAACTCGGTCGCCACGGGCTTGAACCCGGCCGGCGCCTGGTATTGCGCATGCGTCTTCAGCATCAGCGACCGGTTCTCCACATGGAGGTCCGCCTCGCCCTTGCCGATGCCCGGAATCTCGAACACCAGCTCGTAATCCTCGGGACGCTCGGTCATCGTCGCCGTCGGAACAACATACTTCTCTTCGCTCATGTTAAATCTCCTTTCACGTTCTTCGTCGTTGGTTGCAAGTTGTGCGCGCCTATCCGGCGATCGCGATATGGCGCACGTTCTCGGTCACGGCACGCGGCAGCTCGATGCGCAGCACGCCGTTCTCGAACTTTGCGTTCGCCTTGTCCGCATCGACGCGGAAGGGCAGGTCCAGACGACGGGACCACTTCGGCGTCGGCGCCTCGACCGGCTTGCCGTTCGCATCCTCCTTCGCGGGACGGTCCGCAATCACCACCGCCTGCGCCTCCAGCGTCAGCGCCACGTCCTTCGCCGTGCGCCCCGGCAGTTCAACGTCCACCAGAATCGCGTTTTCGTCCAGATAGACGTTCACGGGCGGAAAACGCCCCGCCGCACGTGCCCGCATGTTCCGAAAGACCCGGTTGTCCATGCCAAAGAGGTCGTCCAGGATGCCCAGCGGATTCATATACAGTGTCGCATTCATGTCTTTTCTCCTTTTCTCAATGTTTGTCGTCAGTCGTTTCAGTGCTTGCCGTCAATCGTTCGGCGGTGGCTTTTCTGCCGCGCCCGCTTTCCGAATCAACGTAAGACAATTAGCAAACACCGTGCCAGCCCATCCAGCCCCAACAACTCCGCCCCTGCCTGCGCCACAATGTCACACTCCGTGGCGATCTGTCCCGTTCGGTCTTGTCACACCGTCGCGAAGAATCGGTATGCTTCGACATCGGCATGTTTCGGCACAAACCGGTAACTGGGTGGCTGATTGACTGCACTTAAATTCATTATTGCTTCGGCAATTAATTGTGTCGATTCCGTTGGGAGGGCGGCTGTCCCCAGCCGCCGTATTTGCGGCGCGTGAGGACACGCGCCCTCCCGCACGATCAATCCATTTTGCTGCCGCTTCTATAGGGCGTGCGCATGGAATGCCCCATGTCTCGCGTCGCTCGCGTCGTTCATGCGCGGTGGGCGTGCGCGCCGCAGATGTGCTATGATATGCCGTCCACGGACATAGGACAGGAGAGAGGATTCCATGCAGACACCGGATACAGGCGTCTTGATTCTGCGGCTGATACTGGCCGGGTTTCTCGGCGGGCTCATCGGCGCCGAACGCGAATACCGCGCCAAGGTCGCCGGAATGCGGACGCATCTGCTGGTGGCGATCGGCGCGGCGCTGATGATGATCGTCTCGCACTACGGCTTCGACGGACAGGGCGACCCCTCGCGCGTCGCCGCGCAGATCGTGAGCGGCATCGGCTTCATCGGCGCAGGGGCGATCATGGTCCAGCGGCATTCCGTCCACGGCCTCACGACGGCGGCGGGCATCTGGGTCGCCGCCGGCATCGGCATGGCCATCGCCGCCGGGCTCTATGCGGTCGGCATCGCGGCGACGGTCCTGTCGCTGATCGGCCTCGAGGTGTTCGGCTGGATCTGCCGCGACCGCCGCAACGCCATCGCCGCCGGCGACGCCGCCGCGCCGGGGCGCGACGGCCGCGCGCCGCATGCGCGGCCCGAGTTGACAGGCACGGGGCGATGAAGTAGAATCTCCCGAAAGGCAAGATTCCCGAAAGGAGACAACAATGAAGAAGCATGCGTGCAAGATCTGCGGCTACGTCTACGATCCGGCCGAGAACAACAACGTCGCGTTCGAGGACCTTCCGGACGACTGGACGTGTCCGCTCTGCGGCGTCGGCAAGGACCAGTTCGAGGAAGCGTAGGCGGTCCGTCCGCTGAAGCGGAAGGCGAAGGGTGGGCGAGGACGAGACAACGGAACCGGCGGCGAGCCTGGCCGAGGAGCGTCTGCGGCTCGAACGCGAGGCGCTGGCCGTGGAACGCGAACGCCTCGCGGCCGTCCGCGCGCATGCGGCGGCCGAGGCGCGCCTGGCGCGCGTGCCGCATCCGGTGTTCATCGGCGTCTCCGTGGCGCTGCTCGCGCTCCTGTGCTTCGCGGGCGGCCTGCTCGCGGGCATCGCGGTGATGGAGAGCCGCCAGCAGCGCCAGCGCGAGGAACGCCTCGCCCGCGCGCTCTCGCAGCTCGACGGCCTGGCCGCCGCCGAGGCGGGCGGGACGACGAATGCGCCCGCGCGGTCCGTCGGCGGCGGAGGCGCCTCCGCGCCGGCGGACGCCCATCGCAACGTGTCCGTGGTGGTGATCCAGTGAACAGGGCGGGGGCTGCAAGGTTGAAGACGTTCTGGTTGTGCATCCTGGCCTGTGCGGCATGGGGGGCGCGGGCGGCCGGGCCATATGCCGAGCTCGTCGCGACGGCGACGAACCTCGTGGTGACGGAGGAGGCGGCGATCACGTTCCGCCTCTGGATGCCGCCGCTGGAGGACGACCTGGCGGACGTGCCGCCCGTCCTGGCCCAGCGCCCGCCGCACGTGCGGGCGGCCTTTCTGGAGCCGGACGGCACGCCGCGCGCGCTCGAGCCGGCCGATCCCCGGCGCTGGCCGCCGGTCGCGCTGCGCAGCCGGGACCGCAATGCGTCCGTCTACACGCTGAACGACTACGTCTCGGATTCTGTCTTCGGCGCCATGCCGGACCCCTTTTCGCTCTTCGACGACGACGCCTTCGGGCGCGTGCTGGGCCCGAAGGCGCAGCGGTTCCCGTTTGCGGCGCGCCGCGCGGAGCGGGAGGGCGTGAACGGCTGGGAGTTCTCCTTCACGACGGCGGCGTACCGCGCCGCGGCGCCGGGACGCGCCGAGATCGCGCCCGTGGAGGTGAAGGTGCCGCTCATCACGGGGGTGCGGACCGGCCGCGACCGCCTCGGCCGGGCCGTGCGGACGCCCGCCGTCAAGGAGGTCGTGCTGCGCACGCGGCCGCTCGTCCTGGAGGTCGTTGAACCACCGGCGGCGGACCGCCCTGCGAGCTTCTGCGGGGCGGTCGCCTCCAACCTGGCCGTGACGGCGACGCTCGACACGAACGTCTGCACGGCGGGCGATCCGCTTCTCCTCACGCTCGACGTGGCCGGGGCGCGCGATGCGTCCGCGCTGATGCCGCCGTCCTTCGCGGCGCGCGTGAACAAGGAGGGCGTCTTCCGCCTCGACGACGCCTCCCTGAAGACGGAGACGCTGGCGGCGTCGCGCCGCTTCTCCTGGCGCGTGCGCGCGCTGAAGGCGGGGACGGTCGAATTCCCCGCCCTGGAGGTGAGCTACTACAGCCTGGCGCGGCGCGCCTACGTGACGGTGCGCACGGATGCGATTCCCGTCCAGGTGAAGGCGGGGACCCAGGCGACGCTCGGCGCCCTGGACGAGACGGGGGGCGAGACGGACGCCTTTCCGCTTCCCGACGGCGTGGACCTCGACCCGCGCGGCGCGGCGGCGGAGCCGCTTCTGCCGCATCTCGGCCTCGCGTTCGCGCTGTTCCTCGCGCCGCCCCTCCTGGTCCTGCTCCTGCGCCTGGCCCCGCCGGTCCGCCGCCGCCTCGCGGCGCGCCGCACGGCGCATCGGCGGGCGACGGCGTTCGCGCGATGCCGCCGGGCCCTGGCGCGCCGCGACGCCGCCGTGCGCGCGGCGGCGCTCCGCCGGTTCTTCGCCGACCGCTATGGCGTGAACGGCGCGGCGGTGACGGCGGCGGACGCCCGTCGCCTGATGGCGCCCGACTTCGCCGAGGCGGAGGTCGCCCTCGTCGCGCAGGCGCTGGCGGATCTCGACCGCACGAACTTCGCGGCGAAGAAGGCGCTCGTGACGCTGCTCGCGGTCTGCCTTGCCGCATCCGGCGTCTTCGCGGCCTCCCCGGCCTTCACCTTCCGGCGGGCGTCCTCGCTCGCGACGCACGCCGCGACGGAGGCGGATTTCCGGGCGGCCGCCCGGGCCTATGCCGACTGCGCGGCGGACGGCGTCGCCAACCCCGTCCTCCTCTCCAACCTGGGCGCGTGCGCGCTGATGGCCGGCGACGCGCGGGGCGCGTGGGCGGCGTATGGGCGCGCGGAGCGGCGGAGCGGCGAGACGGCGACGACGCGGCGCGGCCTGCGGGCGGCCTGGGCGCGCCTGAAGAACGACCCGCGGGCGGACCTTCCGCCCACGCGCGCCTTCTTCCGCCCGCACGTCCTCTACTCCCTCGACACGCGGCTGCTGGCGGCGGCGGGGAGCTGGGCGCTCCTGTGGTTCCTGTCGCTGCTGCCGCCGGGCGGCGTGCGGCGGACCCTGATGGCGGGCGCGGCGCTCCTCTTCCTGGCGGCGTTCGTCTCGGTTTCCGTTTCGCTTGTCGCGGAGTTCAGCGCGGAGGGGGGCGCCTATGTCGCGCAGTAGCCTGATCGCCGCGGCGTGCGTGGCCGGCCTCGCGCTGGCGGCGCGGGCCCAGTTCTTCAACTTCAACATCGGAGGGAACATGCCGGCGCCGGCGGAGGTGAAGGGGCAGGTGCGGCTGGATCCGCCCCACGCCGTCGTGGGCGTTCCGTGCTCCTTCGTCTTCTCCTTCGAGGGGACGGAGAAGGTGCGGATCACGGGCGTCGCGGGGCTGCCCGACGCGGGGATCGCCTACCTGGCGGACGCGCTGGAGCCCTATGCGGACAACACGTACCGCATACCGGTGCGCTTTCTCGCCCCCTGCACGAACACGCTGCACGTCACGGTGCAGGGGATGCAGACGGTTGAGCGGAGACGCGGCAATGCGTATCTCCAGTCGAGGTCCTCCTCGTTCCGGAAGGAGCTGCCGCCCCTGAAGCTGGACGTGCGCGCCCTGCCCGAGGAGGGGCGCCCGGCGGCCTTTTCGGGCGCGGTGGGGACGTCGTTCACGATGACGCAGTCGCTCGCGCCGGACCACGTGCATCCGGGGGACCTGGTGACGGCGACCTACACGCTGACCTTCGACGGGTACTGCCCCTCCAACGCGTGGCCCCGCATCGAACACCTCTCGAAGGAGTTCAGGGCCTACGAGCCGAAGGAGGTCGCCGCGACGCCGACGTCGCGCACCTGGACGCAGATGCTCGTGCCGCGCACGGCGTCCGCGACGAATTCGCCGCTCGTCTCGCTCTCCTACTACAACCCCCGCATCCGCCGCTACGAAGTCGCGCGCGCCTATCCGAAGAAGCTCGTCTTCGTGTCGGACAAGGCCGCCAGCACGCAGAACACGGCGGTGATGGTCAACGCGGCGGATGAAGCCGCGCCCGGGCCGCAGGCGGCCGCGCCGGGAACGACCGCCGCCCCGTCGCTGCTCGTCCTGCGTTTCGGGCCTTCGGACGCCTCGCCCGTCGTCGCGACGCTTCCGCGCAGCACGCCCGTGAAGGAGCTCGCGCGCGCCAACGGGTGGCGCCGCCTCGAGACCCCCCGCGCCATCGGGTGGAGCCGCTAGCGGACGCCTGCGGGCAAGGTCGGGAAGGCTACGCCTCAGGGCAGGCCGCCTGCACGGCGTCGAGGAGCGTGGGGACGACGCGGCAGCCGGCGTCGCGGAGGCGCGCGGCGTCCTGGTGGCCGTTCTCGACGAGGATGGGGGTGGCGCCGAGCGCCGATGCGACCTCCGCGTCGTGGAGGGTGTCGCCGATGAAGAAGAGGGCGGGAGGACGGGAGGCGGCGAGCGCCGCGAGAAGGTCGCGGCCGCGGGAGAGCTTGGTGGCGCCGTCGAGGTTGTCCACGCCGTAGACGGCCTCGAAGAAGCCCTGCACGCCGGCGGCGGCGGTGTCGCGCAGAAGGAGGTCCTGGCGGAGGGCGCTGAGGATGGCCTGGCGCGCGCCGTGTGCGCGGGCGTAGGCGAGCGCGGCGCGGGCGTCGGGGCGGATGTGCTGGGGCTCGGCGTGGATGTTGGCGTGGAACTCCGTGCAGATGCGGTCCCACTCGGCGTCGGGGTCCATGCCGACGAGGGCGTAGAAGGGGCGCACGGGGAAGCCGAAATGCGCGCGGTAGAAGGCGCGGGTGATGGTGGAAAGGCCGCGCGCGGCGAGCATGCGGTTGAGCGCGTTCACGCCCGCGTCGACGTCGTCGAGCAAGGTGCCGTTCCAGTCCCAGATGATGAGGTTGTTGTCCATATTGTCCATAGGGGAGTCGGTTGTCCTGGCCTATGCGTCCGCCCGCAGCACGGCGCGGGCGAGGGTGGCGCACCAGACGCGGGCGGCGCCGGCCTTCATGAGGGGGGCGGCGCACTGGGAGAGCGTGGCGCCGGTCGTCATGACGTCGTCGACGAGCAGGACGGTGCGGCCGCGGACCCAGGCGGGGCGGGCGACGGCGAAGGCGTTGCGGAGGTTGTTCTGGCGGGCTTCGCCGGAGAGGCGGGCCTGGTGTTCGGTGTCGAGGGGCCGAACGAGCGAGGCGTCGTCGAAGCGGCGGCTGAGGCGTTGCGCGAGGGCCTGGGCGAGAAGGGCGCTCTGGTTGTAGCCGCGTTCGCGCAGGCGGTTGGGGTGGAGCGGCACGGGGACGACGACGTCGATCTCGGCGAAGGCGAGCTTCGCGCGCACCGCCCCCTCCAGGAGGTCCGTCAGGTCTTCGCAGAGCCAGGTCGCCCGGCGGAACTTGAAGTCCTGGACCAGCTGGCCGACGGGCTCCTCGTAGAGCAGCGCGCTGCGGACGCAGGCGTAGTGCGGGGGCTTCTCCCGGCAGGCCTCGCAGACGAACGCATGGTGGACCGTCGCGGCGATGGGCGTGCCGCAGACGCTGCACGCGCTGCCGGCCTCGTGGAAGGGGAGGGTGGCGAAGCAGCGCGAGCAGAGGTGGCGCCCGGCGCGGTCGGACGCGCGCGAACAGCCCTCGACCGCGCAGACGCGCGGCCACACAAGGTCGGCGAGCCGGTCAAGGAAACGCATGGTGAAATTAAGTGGTTAAGTAGTTAAGTGATTAAGTGGTTAAGTTTAGTAGTTAAGTGGTTAAGTTGTATAGCGGGGACATCAAGGGACTGGGGAATTGAAAACAAGTGGAGTGTTTCAACGACTTGCAACTTAACTACTTAACCACTTAATTACTTAAAGCGAAGCGGCTTAAAACGACCATAGTTTGGCCGGGTACTCGCCGGCGTCCACGAGCCGGCGAAGGGCGGCGGTGACGAGGGGCCTGTCCTCGCGGTAGGTGACGCCGAACCAGGAGGAGTCCGTGGGCAGGACGTCCACGGTGGCGGCGCCCTCGTGGACCATCTCGTCGACGACGAAGGGGATGTACCATTCGGACTTCTCGCGCGCGGCGTTGGCGGTGAGCCAGGCGGGGAAGCGCGCCTCCAGCGCGTCGAAGAGCGCGGGCGTGAACCCCCAGAGGTTCATCGAGACGCGGGCGTCGCCGGGGAAGTCCCGGACCGCGGCGGCGGGATCGTCGTCGTGCGCGCCGTCCGGCGACGGGACGAGCTTCACGTGTTCGACGACCTTGGCGAGGCGGCCCGCCCCGTCGAGCGAGCAGACGCCGCGCGCGACGCTGCCGTGCGCGGAGAGGGTCCGGTCGAGCCGGTAGCCGACCATGGCGAAGGGGAGGGGGGATTGGGGAGCGAGGCCTGGGG
>CAVEVC010000075.1:0-41532 GCA_963618935.1 Clostridiales bacterium CCNA10
CCCCTCCGCTTCATGGACCTTGCATGGACGTTGCGCATGCGGGAGGGTCGCGTTCCTGCGCGACCTGGAAGGGAGCGCGGCCCTCCCGTTTTGGACTCCCCCAAAAAAAACGAAAGCCCAAGAACGAAACCCCAAGCCCCCTAACCCCTGATACCTGGACCCTGATACCTGAACCCTAAAACCTGAAGCCGCTTAAATTAGTGTTGCCTAACAAGTGGACCGTGTGAGATAATCACCGACGAATTTCAACCAATCAAAAGGAACACGTCACATGTGTGAACACTGCTCACCGGCCGCGGCCGGGAAGTACGCCGAGCTCGATGCGTTCATCGACGGCCTCGGGCTGGACCCGGCCGACGAGCGCCGGCGCGGGCGCCTCATCCAGATCCTCCACCGCGCGCAGCACATCTTCGGCTACCTGCCGCGCGAGGTGCAGCAGCACGTGGCCGCGAAGATGGCGATCCCCGAGAGCGCCGTCTCGGGCGTCGTCTCCTTCTACAACTACTTCACCACGAAGCCGAAGGGCAAGTACGTGATCAACGTCTGCCTCGGCACGGCGTGCTACGTGAAGGGCTCCGAGGGCGTGCTGCGCGAGATCGAGCGCGTGCTGGGCGTCGAGGCGGACACGCACCCGACGGCCGACGGGCTCTTCTCCGTGAGCGCGCTCCGGTGCGTCGGCGCCTGCGGCCTCGCGCCCGTCATGATGGTCAACGACCAGGTGTACGGCAAGGTGACGCCCGCGAAGGCCGTCGAAATCATCAACGAATACAAGGCGAAAGGCTGAGCCGCACCATGGACAAGATCACGAGCAAGGCCGATCTCGACGCCGCGTTCGAGGCCGCGAAGGGGAAGCTGGCCCTCCGCCTCGTCGCCCACGGCGCGATCGACTCGACGAAGAAGGACATTCTCTGCTGCGGCGGCACGGGCTGCCACGCCTCGGCCTCCCAGGCGCTGATGGCGAACCTGCGCGACGAGATCCGCGCGGCCGGGCTGGAGGCGGACGTCAAGGTCGTCCAGACCGGCTGCTTCGGCTTCTGCGCCCAGGGCCCGATCGTCAAGGTGATGCCGGACAACGTCTTCTACGTGCAGGTCACGCCGGACGACGCGAAGGAGATCGTGCAGAGGCACGTCGTCGGCCACGAGGTCGTGGAGCGCCTCCTCTACGTGGAGCCCACGCTCAAGGCGAAGATCCACGACTACGAGAAGATGCCGTTCTACGCGAAGCAGCACCGCATCGCCCTCCGGAACTGCGGCCTCATCGACGCCGAGTCGCTGGAGGACTACATCGCGAGCGGCGGCTACCAGGGCCTCGCGAAGGCGCTCACCGCGATGACGCCCGGCGAGGTCGTGCAGGAGGTGCTCAACTCGGGCATCTGCGGGCGCGGCGGCGCGGGCTTCCCCACCGGCCTCAAGTGGAAGATCGCCGCCGGCGTGAAGGCCGACGAGAAGTACATCGTCTGCAACGCCGACGAGGGCGACCCGGGCGCGTTCATGGACCGCTCGATCATGGAGGGCGACCCGGGCAGCGTCATCGAGGCGATGGCCATCGGCGCCTACGCGATCGGCGCCCAGCACGGCCTCGTCTACATCCGTGCGGAATACCCGCTCGCGGTGAGCCGCCTCCAGATGGCGATCGACCAGGCGCGCGAGGCCGGCCTGCTCGGCAGGAACGTCCTCGGCACGGACTTCTGCTTCGACATCGAGATCAAGCTCGGCGCCGGCGCGTTCGTCTGCGGCGAGGAGACGGCCCTCATCCACTCGATGGAGGGCCAGCGCGGCGAGCCGACGACGAAGCCGCCGTTCCCCGCCAACGTCGGCGGCGGCTACTGGGGCTGCTCCACGAACGTGAACAACGTGGAGACGTATGCGTCGATCCCCGTCATCCTCGTGAAGGGCGCCAAGTGGTACTCGCAGATCGGCAACTGGAAGGCCGAGACGGACGAGGAGGGCAACTGGACGAGGACCGTGAGCGGCAACGCGGGCACGAAGGTGTTCGCGCTCGCCGGCCAGGTCAACAACGTCGGCCTCGTCGAGGTGCCGATGGGCACGACGCTCCGCGAGATCATCTACGACATCGGCGGCGGCATCTCCGGCGGCCATGCGTTCAAGGCGGTGCAGACGGGCGGCCCGTCCGGCGGCTGCATCACGGCCGAGAACCTCGACACGCCGATCGACTACATGAACCTCGGCAAGATCGGCTCGATGATGGGCTCCGGCGGCATGATCGTCCTCTCCGACAAGGACTGCATGCCCGCGATGGCGAAGTTCTACCTCGGCTTCACGAAGGACGAGAGCTGCGGCAAGTGTACGCCCTGCCGCATCGGCACGCGCCGCATGCTGGAGATGCTCGAGAAGATCTGCGACGGCAACGGCACCGAGGAGATGCTGGAGGAGCTGGAGGGCCTCGCCAACACGATCAAGGACACCGCGCTCTGCGGCCTCGGCCAGACGGCGCCGAACCCGATCCTCTCCACCCTGCGCTACTTCCGGGACGAGTACATCGCCCACGTACGCGACAAGAAGTGCCCCGCCGGCACCTGCACGAAGCTCTACACGCTCAAGATCACGGACAAGTGCAAGGGCTGCACGAAGTGCGCCCGCAACTGCCCGGTCAACGCGATCGCCGGCACCGTCAAGCAGCTGCACGTCATCGACGCGAAGAAGTGCATCAAGTGCGGCGCGTGCATCGCCGCCTGCCCGTTCAAGGCCATCGTCAAGGAGTGAGGCAGAAACCGCAAGGGACGGGGGAAAAAACCGCAAAGGACGGGGGAACCCAGGTTCCCCCGAACCCCCTCACAAGGAAGGAATTTTTGAAATGGCTAACGTAACCGTCATCATCAACGGCACCAAGGTCGAGGTGCCCGCCGGCTCGACGATCCTCGACGCGGCGAACAAGATCAACGTCCACATCCCGACGCTGTGCTACTGCCCCGACGTGGGCTGCGGCACGGCGAACAAGCCCGCCTCCTGCCGCCTCTGCCTCGTGGAGGCGACCGGCATCCGCGGCCCGCGCAGGATCCTCGTGCCGGCGTGCGCGACCCCGCTCGCGCGCGACGGCGTGGAGGTGTGGACGAACTCGAACCGCGCCCTCAAGGCGCGCCGCACCGTCCTGGAGCTGCTCCTCTCCGACCACCCGCAGACGTGCCTCACCTGCGCGAAGAACCAGGAGTGCGAGCTGCAGAAGCTCGCCGCCGAGTTCGGCGTGCGCGAGATCCCGTTCCGCGGCGAGATGAACCAGTTCCCCGTCGACCGGTCCGCCGCCATCATGCGCGACCTCTCGAAGTGCGTGATGTGCCGCCGCTGCGAGACGGTGTGCAACAAGGTGCAGACCGTCGGCGCCCTCACGGGCAACGGGCGCGGCTTCAACGCCAAGGTCGGAACGGCCTCGATGATCCCGCTCGCGGACTCGAGCTGCACGTTCTGCGGCCAGTGCGTCAACGTCTGCCCCGTCGGCGCGATCGTCGGCGTGAGCTACGTGAAGGACGTGTGGAAGGCGATCAACGACCCCACGAAGACCGTGATCGTGCAGACCGCCCCCGCCGTGCGCGTCGCCATCGGCCAGGAGTACGGCTTCAAGCCGGGCGAGCCCGTCACGGGCAAGCTCGTCGCCGGCCTCCGCCGCCTCGGCTTCGACAAGGTGTTCGACACCGACTTCTCCGCCGACCTCACCATCATGGAGGAGGGCCACGAGCTCGTCGAGCGCGTGAAGGCCGGGAAGAACCTCCCGATCCTCACCTCCTGCTGCCCCGGCTGGATCAACTTCCTCGAGCACCACTACCCCGACCTGCTGGACATCCCGTCGAGCTGCAAGAGCCCGCAGCAGATGTTCGGCGCGATCGCGAAGACCTACTACGCCGAGAAGATCGGCGTGAAGCCCGAAGACCTCGTGGTCGTCTCCATCATGCCGTGCCAGGCGAAGAAGTACGAGGCCGCGCGCCCCGAGTTCGCCCCCAACGGCGTGTGGGACGTCGACTACGTCGTCACGACGCGCGAGCTCGGCGCGATGCTCCACGAGGCCGGCGTCAACCTCGCCAACCTCGAGGACGAGGACTACGACAGCCCGCTCGGCGAGTCCACCGGCGCCGGCGTCATCTTCGGCGTGACGGGCGGCGTGCTGGAGGCGGCCCTCCGCAGCGTCCACACGATGCTCACGGGCGAGAACCTCGCCGGCGACGCGATCAACTTCCGCGCCGTGCGCGGCCTCGACGGCGTGAAGGAGGCGAAGGTGGAGGTGGCCCCCGGCATGACGGTGAACGTCGCCATCGCCTCCGGCCTCGGCAACGCCCGCAAGGTGCTCGACATGGTGCGCGCCGACCGCGGCCGCTTCCAGGCCATCGAGATCATGGCCTGCCCCGGCGGCTGCATCAACGGCGGCGGCCAGCCCTACATCCGCGAGGACCGCCAGGGCGCGCTGGAGCGCCGCATGAAGGGCCTCTACGCGGAGGACGCCGGCAAGCCCTGCCGCCTCTCGCACGAGAACCCAGACATCAAGAAGCTCTACGCGGAGTTCCTAGGCGAGCCCGGCTCGGAGAAGGCGCACCGCCTCCTCCACACGGCCTACCACAACAACCCGCGCGCCTAGGCCCGCGCCCCGGCGGCAGATGGACAAGACCGACCCATACGAGACGACGCGCGCCATCGCGGCGCTGGACCCCTGGGAACGCGCCGCGAAGCACAACTGGGCCCTTGTACCGCAGACGAGCGCCGAGCCGTTCGTGGTGACGGCGGTGGACGAGCGGAAGGGCGAGGGGCCCGTGGCCGGGCGCCTGCTGCTCTTCCCCGGCTTCGCCACGTTCCGGGACTTCGTAATCACGCGGCAGGTGCGCGATTTCGGCGTGGCGACCGGTCCGGTCGACTTCCGCCACTACGAGGCGGTGGGGCTGAAGAACGGCGACGTGGAGATCTTCTCCTACGAGCCCGGGTTCGTGCCGCTGCCGCCGTCCCCGGAGGAGCGGCGCCTGCTGGCGCAGCTCCTGCAGGAGTGCTACGGCCTGCTGCTGCGGCTGGAGGAGAACCCGGACCTGCCGCTCGCCTACATGGACAAGAAGGCGATGTTCGCGCGCAAGGAGGTGGTGGAGGGCGTGTGGGTGGACGGCCCGTTCCTGCTGCCGCAGGAGGCCGCCCAGCAGACGGAGCAGGTTGCGCTGTCGCGGGGCGCCTGCGCGAAGGCGAAGGAGCTGCCCGTCTTCCCGAAGGAGGCCTGGGAGGTCGATTTCGTCCTGGTGCCCGCCTACCACACGCCGGGCCCGCGTCCGCGCTTCCTCTACCTGCTCGCGGCGGTGGACGCGGCGACGGGCGGGCGGATGGCGTGGGAGAGGCTGTCGGTGGACGGCAAGGCGGACGGCCTGAAGCGCCTGTGGGAGGGGCACGCGCAGCGGCTGCTGGACGCGATGGTGGCCCATGGGCGCGTGCCGGGCGAGCTCCACGTGCGGTCCGGCCGCATGATGCGCTTTCTGCGGCCGCTCGGCCTCCAGCTGCCGTTCAAGCTCGTCCAGCACGCCAAGCTCCCTGCCCTCGACGCGGCCCTCGCCCACGCCATCCAGGCGAAGAAGGTCTAGCCATGCCCGACCTCGGCATCAACCGCGACATCCCCGTCTGGCTGTCGCTCGCGTTCATCGTGGGCGGGCTCGTCGTGCTGGCCTGGAGCGCGGACCGGTTCGTCGCGGCGGCGGCGCGCCTCGCGCGGGCGTTCGGCGTCTCGCCGCTCATCGTGGGCATGGTCGTCATCGGGTTCGGGACGAGCGCGCCGGAGCTGGCGGTCTCGCTGCTCTCGGCCCTCTCCGGCCAGTCCAACCTCTCCCTCGGCAACGCCTACGGGTCGTGTACGTTCAACCTGGGGGTCATCCTGGGCGTGACGGCGTTCATCTCGCCCATCGTCGTGAAGCCGTCCGTCTCGTTCTGCGGCGTGCCGCTTCTGCTGGGCGTGACGGCGCTTTCCTACTTCCTCGTGCGGGACATGGCCTTCGCGCGCGTGAACGGCGCCGTGCTGCTCGTCGCCTTCCTCCTGGTCATGCCGCTCTACTGCTGGTTCGACCAGATGAAGGGGCAGAAGCCGGCGGCGGCCGCCGGGGCGGAGGCGCCCGCGGCGCGGCCGCGCGTGCGCGCGGGCGACTTCGCGCTGCTCGTCGCGGGGCTGGGCCTGCTCGTCGCCTCGTCGCACGTCCTCGTGTGGGGGTGCGTGGACGTCGCGCGCGACGTGCTGGGCGTCTCGCCGCTCCTGATCGGGCTCACGATCGTCGCGGCGGGCACGTCGCTGCCGGAGTTCGCGAGCGCGCTCGCCTCCGCGCGGCGCGGCGAGCATGAGTTCGTCATCGGCAACATCGTGGGGTCGAACCTCTTCAACGCCCTCGCCGTGGTGGGGGTGGCGGGGACGGTCTCGCCGTTCGCCGGCTACAGCCGCTACATCGTGTCGCGGGACCTGCCGGCGATGTTCCTCATGTCGGCGCTCCTCTTCGTATTCGGCTTCAACTGGCGCCGGCCGTCCGAGCCCGGCCGGATCGTCCGCCGGGAGGGCGCGCTCTGGGCGCTGCTCTTCGCCGCCTATCTCGTCGTCATGGTTCTCCAGGAGACGGGGCGCTTGCCCCGGTGAACGGCATGGAAGGAGGCGCATCGTGAGGAAGGGCATCATTCTGGCGGGCGGCGCGGGGACGCGCCTCCACCCGCTCACGCGCGTCGTCTCGAAGCAGCTTCTGCCGGTCTACGACAAGCCGATGGTCTTCTACCCGCTCTCGACGCTGATGCTGGCCGGCATCCGCGAGGTGCTGGTCATCTCCACCCCGCAGGACCTGCCGAGCTTCCGGCGGCTCCTGGGGGACGGCTCCGGCCTCGGGATGTCGTTCTCCTACCAGGCGCAGGAGACGCCGAACGGCCTCGCCCAGGCGTTCGTGATCGGGCGCGGCTTCCTCGGCGGCGACGACGTCTGCCTCATCCTCGGCGACAACATCTTCTACGGCGCCGAGCTCCCCCTGCTCCTCAAGGAGGCGAACGCGGCGGCGGAGCCGACGGTGTTCGGCTACCGCGTGGCGGACCCCGCGCGCTACGGCGTCGTCTCCTTCGACGCCGCCGGCCGCGCCGATACGATCGAGGAGAAGCCGGCGCATCCCCGGAGCAGCTACGCCGTCGTGGGGCTCTACTTCTACCCGAACGACGTCGTGGAGATCGCCGCGCGCCTGAAGCCCAGCGCGCGCGGCGAGTACGAGATCACCGACGTGAACCGCGAATACCTCCGCCAGGGCCGCCTGCGCGTGCGGCAGATGAGCCGCGGGTTCGCGTGGCTCGACACCGGCACCCACCAGTCCCTCGCGGACGCCACGAACTTCGTGCGCGCGGTCGTCGAGCGCCAGGGCCTCCAGATCTCCTGCATCGAGGAGATCGCCTGGAACAAGGGCTGGATCGACGAAGCCCAGCTGCGGCGGCTCGCCGACGGGTACGGCAAGTCCACCTACGGCGACTACCTGCGGAAGCTGGCGGGGGCGGGCGGAATTTAAGAAACAGGAAAAACAAGCGGAAAGGTGAAAGGCGTATGCGAACAAGGACATTCTGCGCGGCGGCCGGCCTGGTGGCGGCCGCGGCGGCGCTGACGGGATGCAACGAGGCGGCGAACGCGCGGCGGACGACGTCCCTCTGCGGCGACGGCTGGCGCTTCGCGAAGGACGCGGGCGGCGCGCTCAAGGCGGAGGCGGCGGACTTCGACGACGCGGCCTGGCAGGCGGTCGAGGTGCCGCACGACTGGGCGATCTCGGGCCCGTTCAGCCCCGAGGCGGACGGCGGCTCGGGCAAGCTGCCCTGGCGGGGCGTGGGCTGGTACCGCCGCGCGTTCGCGGTCTCGGCGGAGACGGCCCGCGCCGTGCAGGCGGGCGGCGCGCTCTGGCTGGAGTTCGACGGCGTGATGGCGCGCCCGGAGGTCTACGTGAACGGCGCCCGCGCGGGCGGGTGGAACTACGGCTACATGGGCTTCCGCGTGGACGTGGCGCCGTTCGTGCGGGAAGGGGAGAACGTCCTCGCCGTGCGCGCCGACACGCGCGACCACCATTCGCGCTGGTACCCGGGCGCGGGCATCTACCGGGCCGTGCGGCTCGTCGCGGCGCCGGCGGTCCACGTCGCCCCGGGGACGGCGTTCGTGACGACGCCGGGCGGCGCGCGGGAAAGCGCGAGCGTGCGCGTCGCGTTTGAGGTCACGAACCGCCTCGACGCCGCCGTCTCGGTGGACGCGGGCGTGCGCCTCGAAGGCGCGGGCGCGAAGGCGGGGGAGGCGAGGCGGATCGGCGCGAAGGGCCGCGCGACGTTCGTCTTCGACCTGGAGGTGGTGAACCCGCGCCTCTGGGACGTCGAGAGCCCCGCGCTCTACACGGCGGAGGTCGGCGTGCGGGCGAAGGGCGCGCTCGACGCCGAGACGGTGCGCTTCGGCATCCGCACGGCCGAGTTCACGGCCGACGACGGCTTCCACCTGAACGGACGGCGCGTGCAGCTCAACGGCGTCGACCTCCACTCGGACATGGGACCCCTCGGCATGGCCTTCAACCGCAGCGTCATGCGCCGCCAGCTGACGATCATGAAGGACATGGGCGCGAACGCCCTCCGCACGAGCCACAACGCCTGCGACCCGCAGGTGCTGGACCTCTGCGACGAGCTCGGCATCGTCGTCTGGAACGAGTGCTTCGACAAGTGGGACGGCACGAGCGGCCGGCGGAAGGGCGAGAGCCTGGAGGACTACGTGGCGGAGAACCTGCGCGCGTTCGCGCGCCGCGACCGCAACCACCCCAGCGTCGTCGTCTGGTCGATCGGCAACGAGATCACGCCGAACGGCTGGGACTGGGGCGGGAAGAACCCGAAGGCGCAGGACGGCATGAGCGCCGAGCGCTTCCGCCTCTTCCGCGCCGCGATCCGCGAGCTCGACCCGACGCGCCCCGTCGGCATCGGCTGCTGCCACGGCCAGGCCGTCGACACGGGCATGTTCGCGGAGCTGGACCTGACGGGCTGGAACTACGGCGCGCAGTACCGCAAGGTCAAGGCGCGCCACCCCGACAAGCCCGTCGTCTACTCCGAGAGCGCGAGCGCGCTCAGCAGCAGCGGCTTCTACGAGCAGCCCCCGGCGGCGACGAAGACGGACTACGCCGTCGCGCGGCGCGAGGTGGGCGCCTACGAGCACAACGCCGCCCCCTGGAGCGACATCCCGGACGTCGAGTTCGCGCGCATGGAGGAGGACCGCTACTGCGCGGGGGAGTTCGTCTGGACGGGCATCGACTACCTCGGCGAGCCGACGCCCTACGTGCAGGGCGGCTCGTTCCCGATGATGAAGGACCTCAAGAAGGGCGAGCTCGCGCGCAGCTCCTACTTCGGCGTCGCGGACCTCATGGGCCTGCCGAAGGCGCGCTACTGGCTCTACCGCTCGCACTGGAACAGGAAGGACAGCACGGTGCAGGTCACCCCGCACTGGAACTGGCCCGATCCCGCGTCCAAGGCGGGCCCGCCCGCCGCCGTCCCCGTCTACGTCTACACGGACGGCGACGAGGCCGAGCTGTTCCTGAACGGCCAGTCGCTCGGGCGCCGGCGGAAGGGCGTGTCGCAGCGCCCGGCGAACTTCGCGGCGGGCAGGCCCGTGGACGCGAGCAGCGTCGAACGGCGCGGCGACCGGGTCAACGCCCCGTCCCACGCGGTCGACGGCGAAGACGGCACGCGCTGGTGCGCGAGCGGGCCCGAGAAGGGCGCCTGGTGGCAGGTCGACCTCGGCGCCGTGCGCGCGTTCCGCACCGTCCTCGTCTCGGGCGAGCAGGCGGACGGCAACTACGCCTGGACGGTCCGCGTCTCCGACGACGGCAAGGCCTGGCGCGACTTCGCGAAGAAGCCGCTGGGCGCGGCGCAGAAGCCCGTCGCCGGCACGGCGGCGCGCGCCCGGTTCGTGCGCGTCGTCTTCGACGACCTGCGGGACGGGACGTGGCCGTCCATCCGCGAGGTCGTCGTGAGCGACTGCGCGGATGCGTTCCGCCTCAACCCCTACTACGACGTGTGCGACCGCTACCGCCTGCGCTGGTTCGACGTGCCCTACCGCCCGGGCGAGCTGAAGGCCGTCGCCTACAAGGGCGGGTCGCCGATCGGCGAGGCCGTGGTGCGCACGGCCGAGAAGCCCGTCGCGGTGAAGCTCGCCGCCGAGGCGGCCGCGCTGCCGGCCGACGGCGAGACGTGCGTCTTTGTGCAGGTCGACGTGGTGGACGCGAAGGGGACGCGCGACCCGTGGGCGACGGACCGCGTGTCGTTCGAGCTGACCGGCCCGGGGAAGATCCTCGCCGTCGGCAACGCCGACCCGCGCGCCCACGAGGCGTTCACGAAGGTCGATTCGCACCCGCTCTACTTCGGCAAGGCCGTCGCCGTCGTGCGGCGCGACAAGGGCGCCGCCGGGCCCATCGTCCTGAAGGCCGCCGTCAAGGGCCTGAAGCCCGCCGAGGTCGAATTCCGCTAGGCGCCGCGCGGGATGCCGCCCTCGGGCGGCCCGCCCTCTCTTGGCGGGCCGCCTTTCTTATGCTATACCAACGCGCGCTTCAGCACCGTTGTGGCAAGCACGCTTGAATTCAGACGACACCGCACCAGCTCTCTGCGAGAGGCAGAACGCAAAAACTGCATCTGCCAGTAAATAAGGATTAAAAACAGAATTGTTCATTGAAGCGAGCCTTCCTCTGGCTGCCTCGGTTTTTTAGGCTCGAGATTTGTATCGTTAGAGGTTGGGTTGTAGATGGAAAGAAACTTCAACGCCGCGCCTCTTTTCCCCCCAGCGAACTGGACATGGCAAATCTGAAAATAATTTGCCGCCTTAAGTGTGCCATCCTCGTTCAACTTGCATCTGCTTCTGATAACAAGAACTTTTGACGGATCAAACAATTCCCGTTCATATCCTATGACATTTCCCCGCTTGTCGCGGCCGGCAACACGTTCCGAATAGGAAAATTCCGTCTTGTAATCTTCGTTGGTATTGGCAGTATAGATACCAATGTATTCGCTCCCGTGCGTCTTTGTCGCATAGTATCCGCCCGCGTATTTTTCTGTGAACCGCATTTTCAAGGCCATCCCTTTATACTCTTTATTATGCCATAGCCCGTCCCAATCAAACATAACCTCCACATCAGAAGCGGTGCCGATGCCATACGGTTTTACAAAATCGTACTTCATCAAATCAAACCCAATCCACTTCTGCAGTTCCATGGTCCTTTTCCACTCTGGAGCATTGGCGATTCGTGCCTGTGGATTTTTTATGGGCAGTAATACGATTTTCCTAGCCATACCCCAAGGCTGCCATTTTGAGCCTTTTACTTCATGTTCATGCCCCATACTGATGAAACTGACAAAATCGTTCGACCGATAATATCCTTCTCGCGAGACTTCTATTTCCAATGCCCCTTTCGTTTTCCCCTCGACCGCACAAACGCCATTAGCGTCTGTCTGGGTAATCACCCGCCGTCCTTTGGAACGGTCGGCCATATCGAAGAAAACATTGACGACGGCATCTTTAACGGGGTCTCCCACGTCGTCCACAATTCTAAACTCAACCCTTGCCCATGCTCCTTTGTCATATGCTTTCTGGAAATCCGTGAGGTCGATTCCAGGCAAGGCGCATACTGGTAAAGCCCATAATGCCAGCATTGACATCAAGCAACCGTTAGCAAAGCCTCCTCTTTTCATTCGAGTTCTCCTTCTTCTTTGATTTTCTCAAAAAACCTAAACACGAAAAAATATGCCATGTCCTTTATGTCGGAATGCAGCCATCTGTCGCCCCAGCTCCCGAACAGTCCATTGGGACGCGAGACCCAACCATTGGGGCGAGATATGCCATTTTGCGTCTCATCAGTAGAGTTTAAGTTGTACATCGAGTCGTTCATTGAATATGGCCCCCATTTCATGGCGCCGCTTGCCGGCGTTCTTGATGGTATGCCCTTTGCGAGAAGCGCTCCTCGCAATAAAAGAGGGAGGGAGTTCGTGTTCATGCTCGCGGGTTGAAGTTTGAATACGGTGCTGGTCTTCAACTCCGCCAACGACATCTCCCACGCATGAGTCGGCTGTATCGTGTTATAGCCCAATGCATTTTCACGAATGCCCCAACCAGCCCAATCAGTTGTTCCCGTTCGGGCGACTAGGCCCTTGCGTCCTTTCCACAGTTCCTGCTTGTGCCATGAGTAATGCTCGAACATCTGATCCCAGTTCTCATACCCGTCAATAGCCCAGATGTTGTTGTTGCGTTCAAGTTCAAGAACATGGTCACCGGTGGAATAGAAGTTCACCGCGTAATCTGCGACATCGGCAAATCTGCCACCCCACGTCAGCAATTGCCTATCATCCCCAGCCTCTTCTTCAAAGCACTTATACCACTCGTTGGCAAACGCCGTTCTTGGATATTCGTTCCAATCCTTATGGACGAGAACATTGGTCGGAGTCAAAGTCGTATCATACGCCTCCGCAGGGACGGCGGAGTTGCACATGATGTACTTCGACACCTGCAGCCCATAGTCTTGTATCATCGACGAGACGACCATGTTGCCGAGCGAATGCGCCATAATGACCTTGTCGCCTTGGATGTTAGAGAGAATCGGTGCAAGTTGGCTTGCAACAACGAAGGCATTGGACGCATTTTCGTGGTAGTTCGCCGGGGCTCCGATGTTGCTTCGCCAATCGACATTGTAGAAATCTGCGTGGATGCCGGAAACCCACAGCCGCTTGAAGAGTATGTCGCCCCAGGATTCGGCCTGCGCTTCGCTGACATTTGCGCCGTGCAGGAAGATGAGGGATTTCGTGTTCTGATCATCCCATATACTATGGACTGCCGTTGAGCGGATGACGCTGTCATCGGACAGCTGCCGGCTGTTTATCCAACTGTACATCTGCTTCACGGGCAGAATCGTCATGGGCACGGAGTATGTGTATAGCAGCTCATCGCCCACTTTTATGTCAATGCGCATTAAGGCGTACGAGGATTTCGCCTCGCACACCATAAGCCCCGAATTCTCCGAGAACTGGCTGATGGCCGAGTACGGAAGTTCAACTCCACCAACCGGCAGCGCGAGAAGAGATGCGGAGGACAAAGGTTGTCCTGCAAGGGTTGTGGCGTTCATGGTCTGCACGGAACCGGCAACGTTCCACGGAATGTCAGCAAGGCAGAAGTTGAATGAGTTTGTGTTGCCCCATTCGGGCTTGATCTCATACGAGACTCGATCGCCCCATGCCGCCTTGAATTTCTCCAAGTCCAAGGCGACGGGGAAGAAATTTATCAAGTCAAACGTACCATTGACAACAAGGTCTGAGGAATTCGCCTTCGTGTAATCCCTGTTAGGGACAATATAATCCCCATATATCTTGTCCTCGTTAACCCAGTAGTAGAACGTACGGTTGTCGAACCAGGCAGCCGAGTCGCCATCGTCGATGGAACCGTCGCGGCTGATGTCGAGACGCATCGGCGGGCGCAGCGATGTGATGCGCTGGACTGCCTGGTCCTGCACAAACTTTCCGTCGACCACGTTCCAATAGCGGAACACGAGACTGACCGCACCTGGGGTGGACGAAGTGATGTAGATTGGGAGCTCGGAGGATTCTCCACTGGTTGCGCGTTTCATCAGGGCTTTCCAGTAGGCCATTGGAAGGTCTTTCATGGGCGTAGTATCCGTGTCCAGAAGCTTGCGATAGTTCCACGTGCGCCGGTCGTAGTACCAGATCTTGAACTGGCCGGTCGCGTTCGCAAGTTCGAGATGGACATTGCCGTCCGGGAGCTTGACGTTCGTGACGAGGCGCAGGGTCGGCGCATGCCACAGGTTCGTGCAGACTGCCATGGGATAGCCGAAGCCGCTGTTTAGCGCGTTGTACGTCGGCAGATTCACTTCGCTGTCGCCCTTGATCGCGATGCCGAGCACGGTCTTGTTGCGCTGCTGGTAGATTTCCCCGTTGCGGGAGAAAGCGAGTATCGCGTCACCCACGGCCGAGCTCGGGTAGACTCCCGCAAGGTTGACGTCGCATGAGGTCTCCGTCTTGCTGAAGTTCTTGCCGTTCGAGTCGATGAGGCGCAGCCGGTAGGACTTGTAAGCCACGCCCACGTAGTTCGTCCAGTGGTCGGGACACGGACAGCAGTTCCGACGTTCGGTTGATACGTCGAGGTGTATCTGCTCGTAGAACGGAGGATCGCGGATGTACAGGACACCGCCGAGATGCTGGACGTTCCGCACGGAATTCGTGTAGTCATCCTCGTGGAGGTGGGCGCATTGATCGTATGGGCAGGAATGTGTCGGGCATTCATCGTCAAAGTCGGTATCGTCAATTGGATTGGGTTCGCCTCCCTGATTGCCGCAGTCGAAACTGCACCATCCGTCGCACGCTCCCCAATAGCAGCGCCAATGCTCGTCATGGTTGTCGTCGGTTTCGTCGGAATCGTCGCCGTCGCCATCTGAATACCACGGCGGGTCTTCCGGCTGGTCGGGATTCTCCGAATCTGGATCGGGCGGGCGAGGACAGAAGCGGACAGTCTGATTATATGTAGTCTGCCCAAAGAGATACTGCGGATGTGCAAGTGTGTAGGTAATGCCGCCGGTGCTTCTTGCGGAGAAATTGCCGGTGATTGTCGCCGACCGTGGAGGATGGTTCTCGGCTTCAACATTATTTCCGCCCTGCCATGTGCAGCTCAATTGCCCGGCATCGCGGCTCGCCGGCAAGCTAACGCTTTTCTTCCTGGCGTTGAAATCGTGGATGCACGGTGTCGTCGCCACCGTGTTTGGGAAGTTGATGCGTCCAAAAGAGTTGAATGACGGCAGGACGCCAAATGCGAAATCCGCCGAATCGAGAGCGACCTGCAGCATGGGATCGCCACGCAGATAGAGCGGATACGTTTCGCCTTTCACTATCTGCACCAGCAGGGTTGTTTGTGGCGGTGCGGGAGTCAGCAGCCTCAATTGCGGTGCGCCCTGCGGCTGTTGTGACGGCGGAACAAGCGGAACGACTTGGTCGCCCACTATCAAATCGCCCGTACCGGAGCCGGACACGGACACACGAAGAACGGCCACGCTGTCGGATGATTGCGGATAGGCAAACGCTCCATTTGTGCTGCCGGAGTAGAACACGTGTTCGAGGGCTGTGTTCGTCGAGCCTTCTGGGTAGGCGAACGGATGGATTTCGCCAATCTTGAGCGCCATGCCATCAGAATAGGTGTCGTTTACGGAATGCGGATTCAACGGATCGGCGCGATAGATGAAGAGCTCTTCGCAATCCGAAAGCCCGTCATAGTCCGTGTCGGGGTTGTGGGGATTTGTGCCGTAGACGAAGAGCTCGTCGATTGTCGGCAAGCCGTCACCGTCCCAGTCTTGATTAGTCATATCCTCCTCGGAGAGAGGATAAAATGCCATCGATGTGATGTTTGTCGGAATCGAGTTGGTAGACCACTCGTTGCCGCCGAATGCCGCGCCTACGAGGATGTTTGTGGCGGTGTCCGTGTTCAGCCGCGAGAGGTCGTAGCGGTAGATGAACTGGCCGTCCGGCTTGAACTCTGCCTGGAACGAGAGCGTGGCATCGGTGTCGCGGTCAAGAAGAGCGTTCTGCCAAGTCATGAGGAACGAGTTCCAGGGAGTGATTGCGTACCACACTTGGCTTGGCTTGTCGGCTTCGGCGAGCCAGTCCCAGTTCGCCTCCGGCACGATACCGAGCGAGGCCGTGATCGGGGCGAACCAGTAGTTTGCGGCGATTGTGCCGCCGGTCTCGCGTATCAACGGCTCGATCTTGCCGAAAGCATAGACGCGCAGCCGATTCACCTCGTTTGTGGAGACTTGGAACGCCCAGTTCGTGAGTGCCACGTAAATCCAGTCCGTCGCCGCACCGAACGCCCGCCAGTCTGAGACGATGGTCGCGTCGGCAATCGGCGAGAAGTCGAACTGCTCGTCCGCCCCGATGCGTGTCTGGACAAAACCTCGCTCGAAGTCGGCGGCGGTGATCGTGCGCATTGTGTTCGTCGACGTGATGATGTCAATGTCGGGGAGATCGGGCATTGCGCCGCTGTTCAGCGGCTGAAACCCGATGTGCTGTGCGCCTATTTCGGATTGCCGCTGTACGGCTCCCTGCGAAAGTCCGCCTGACGGCATGACCATCTGCGGGACATTGTTCGTTCCGCCGCTGCCGTCGCCGTCACCATCTCCGCCACCGCCGCCCGGCTTGACGCTGGCGAAAACCCATAATGCGATGAAGAGCGAGCCGAGGATGATGCGCCCGGCCTTTGTCTGCTTCTTGAAGAACGCCGCGAAGTCCCGCAGCGGATGGACGTTTTTCTCGCGGCAGACGAGGATCAGCCACGCGCAGAAGAACATCCACGCGGAAAACAGCAAGGCGCCCGTCCAGACCTTCGCAATCATGGCATTACCTTAATTTGATCACGAAGAAATTGTATCCGACCTCGCAGCGGACCCATTCGCCCGGCGTCTCAGCGCCGCGTCTGACCACGCGCATCATCTTCCAGTTGTTCCTGTAGAGCCAGGCCGGAGGGTGCGTTGTGGAAAGAGCGGCGAATGCCGTCTCGCCCCCGCAAGTGGCGGAGAAATCCGCCAGAACCGAATCCATGTCAAGCGCCATGTGTACGTCGAAAACGCCAGCCTGCGCGTTGTTGGCGGCATCCGTCTCAATCCTCTCCCAGGTGCGGGCGTTTTCGATGAAGTAGCCCCCCCCCCCCCCCCGCCAGCCATAGACCGTATCGATCTCCTCGACATCGAGGATGCCGTTCGTGTTCACATCGCATCCGAATCCGACCTCAAGATCGTTGTATTCGGTTCCGTTCAGCTGCAGATGCAGTTTCACCTCCCGGACGTCTGTCCGGCAATCGAAGACAAGACAGCCCCCGTTGCCGATCTCGTCGGCCGGCAATCCACTCTTGAAGGAGAACGATTTTATCGACAGTTTCATGGTGGCTTTTTCGCATCATTCGCCCATGGGTTTTTCGTGGCGAAAAAACATGTGACATGATACCAAAAATTCCACTTGCCGTGGCACGTTCCCCTTGTCTTGTCACCGGCTGAATCCCGACTTACAGACCCAGCCGAAATCTGCTATACTACCCGGTCAATCACAGGAAGGCCCTTGCCAGACAGCCCTTCGCAACGAGTGTTGCGCTGGAAACTGGCTGGCGGGGTAGTTGATTGGAGCAGCGCGAGATGTTCAAGCCGGTATCGAACAAGGTCCAGTTCCCTCGGATGGAGGAGGACGTGCTCACGTATTGGGCCGAGGCCGATGTGTTCAGGAAGTCCCTCGACCGCAACCGCGGCAAGGAGCGCTACACGTTCTACGACGGGCCCCCGTTCGCGACGGGCCTGCCGCACTACGGCCACCTCCTCGCCGGCACGATCAAGGACATCGTGCCGCGCTACCAGACCATGCGCGGCAAGTACGTCGAGCGCCGCTTCGGCTGGGACACCCACGGCCTGCCGATCGAGGCCCTCGCCCAGGACGCCCTCGGCGTCGCCGGCGCCCCGGAGATCAAGGCCCTCGGCGTCGACAAGTTCAACGAGCAGTGCCGCTCCATGGTGCTCAAATACGTCTCCGAGTGGCGCAAGACCGTCACCCGCATGGGACGCTGGGTCGACTTCGACCACGACTACAAGACCATGAACCCCGAGTTCATGGAGACGATCTGGTGGGTCTTCAAGCAGCTCTGGAACCAGGGCCGCGTCTACCGTTCGCACCGCATCATGCCCTACTCCTGGAAGCTCTCGACGCCGCTCTCGAACTTCGAGGCCGGCTCGAACTACAAGGACGTGCAGGACCCGGCCGTCACCGTGCGCGTGAAGGTCGAGCAGCCGGGCGACGCGCTGAAGGCCCCGCTCGCGCAGGAGCCGGCGGTCTACCTCCTCATCTGGACGACGACGCCCTGGACGCTCCCCGAGAACCTGATGATCTGCGCGGGCGCGGACATCGACTACGTGGCGGTGCGCGACCTCACGGACGACGCGCGCCCAATCTACGTGATGGCGAAGGTGCGGCTTTCCTCGATCTTCAAGAAGCCCGAGCAGTATGAGCGCGTCGCCGCCTTCAAGGGCGCCGCGCTGAAGGGCACCTCCTACGAGCCGCTGTTCCCGTATTTCGCGGACAAAAAGGCCGAGGGCGCCTTCCGCGTCCTCAACGACGGCTACGTCTCGACCGAGGACGGCACGGGCCTCGTCCACATCGCCCCCGCCTACGGCGAGGACGACTTCCGCGTCTGCCAGGAGGCGGGGATGCACGCGCTCGTCGACCCGCTCGACGCGAGCTGCAACTTCACCGACCAGGTGCCCGAATACGCGGGCCGCTTCTGCAAGGACTGCGACAAGGACATCATCCGTCGCCTGAAGGACGAGGGCAAGCTCGTACACCAGGCGACGATCGTCCACGCCTACCCGTTCTGCGACCGCACCGACACGCCGCTCATCTACCGCGCGATCGACGCCTGGTACGTGAAGGTGGAGGACCTGCACGGCCAGCTCGTCGCGAACAACAACGGCGTCCACTGGACGCCCGCCTACGTGGGCGACAGGCGCTTCGGCAACTGGCTCAAGGACGCGCGCGACTGGAACATCTCCCGCAACCGCTTCTGGGGCAGCTGCATCCCCGTGTGGATCAACGACGACGACCCGGACGACATGATCTGCGTCGGCTCCGTCCAGGAGCTCGAAGACCTGAGCGGCGTGCGCGTCGCCGACCTCCACAAGCACTTCGTCGACAAGGTCGTCGTCCGGAAGGACGGCAAGACCTACCACCGCACGCCCGAGGTGCTCGACTGCTGGTTCGAAAGCGGGTCCATGCCCTACGCGCAGCAGCACTACATGGGATCCACCGGCGCAGCCGTTTCCGACTTCTTCCCCGCCGACTTCATCGCCGAGGGCCTGGACCAGACGCGCGGCTGGTTCTACACGCTCATGCTCCTCGGCACGATGCTCTTCGGGAAGAGCCCGTACCGGAACGTCGTCGTGAACGGCCTCGTCCTCGCCGAGGACGGCAAGAAGATGTCGAAGCGCCTGAAGAACTACCCCGACCCGACGCTCATGCTCGACACCTACGGCGCGGACGCGATCCGCCTCTACATGATCCACTCGCCCGTTGTGCGCGCCGAGAACCTGAAGTTCTCCGAGAACGGCGTCAAGCAGGTCCTCCGCGACCTGCTCATCCCGTGGTGGAACGCCTACTCCTTCTTCGTCACCTACGCGAACGTGGACGGCTTCCACGACGAGGAGGTCGTGGCCCCCGACTCGCCGAACGTCCTCGACCGCTGGATCTGCAGCTCGATGGAGACGCTGATCGCCGACGTCGCCTCCGCGATGGACGCCTACGACCTCCAGGGCGCGGTGCGCCCGTTCGTCGCGTTCATCGAGGACCTGACGAACTGGTACATCCGCCGCAGCCGCCGCCGCTTCTGGAAGAGCCAGAACGACGGGGACAAGCTCCACGCCTACCGCACGCTCCGCTACGTGCTCGTGCAGCTCGCGAAGGTCGCCGCGCCGTTCACGCCGTTCATCTCCGAGGCGATCTACCGCAACCTGAAGGGGAAGGGCGACCCCGAGAGCGTCCACCTCTGCGACTTCCCCGCGGCGCGCGCCGGCGCGCGCGACCTCGCCCTCGAGCGCGAGATGGCCGCCGTGCAGGCGATCGTCAGGCTCGGCCGCCAGCTGCGCGTCGACAACGACCTCAAGGTGCGCCAGCCGCTCGCGAAGATCCTCGTCGCCGGCGTCGGCACGCGGCTCGACGACCTCATCCTCGACGAGCTCAACATCAAGGAGATCGCCTACATCGCCGACGAGACCGCGCTTTGCGACGTGAGCTACAAGGCGAACTTCAAGACGCTCGGCCCGAAGTGCGGACCGAAGATGAAGGCCGTCGCCGCCGCGATCTCCCGGATCGGAAAGGACGGGGCCTCTGGCGGCCCCGCGCCCCTGCCCATGGTGGTCGAAGGCGTCGAAGTCGCCCTCGACGACGTCTTGGTGACGCGCAGGCCGAAGGCCGGCATGGTCGTCGCCTCGGAGGGCGCCGTCGTGGTGGGCCTTGAGACGGCGCTCACCCCCGCGCTCGTCGCCGAGGGCCTGGCGCGCGAGTTCGTGAGCCACGTGCAGGCGATGCGCAAGGAGGCGGACTTCGAGGTCACGCAGCGCATCGCCGTCGCCGCCGAGGTCGACGCCGAGCTCCAGGCCGCGCTCACGGCGCACGCCGGCTACGTGAAGGCCGAGACGCTTGCGACGGCGCTCACGTTCGCCCCCTGCCCCGGCGCGGCGCCCTGCGACCTCAACGGCCACGCCGCGAAGATCGCGGTCGTCAAGGCCTGATCCCCCGACAAGGCACGCGCGGCTCGGCACGCGCGGCTTGGCACGCGCTGTACCCGCGCCGCCCTCGGCGCGTGGCGTCTCGGCGCGTCCGCGAGTCGATCATCGCGGCATTTCATTGAACGGGGAAACGCTGTTTGGTATAATGGGCCGAACTTTCACCCACCAAGCTTTCACCCACCAGACTTTCACCCACCATAAGGAATGTCGCAACCATGAAAATCGCCATTGGCTCCGATCACGGCGGCTTTGAACTGAAGAAGGCGATCCTCGCCAGGTACACGGACGCGGACGTGCTGGACTTCGGTCCGGAGACGGCGGACCCCTGCGACTATCCCGACTACGCCGACGACGTCGCGGAGGCGGTCGCCAGCGGCGCGGCCGACTTTGGCGTGCTCGTCTGCACCACGGGCATGGGCGTGACGATGGCCGCGAACCGCTTCCAGAACGTGCGCGCCGCGCTCTGCCGCGACGAGAAGGACGCCGCGCTCGCGCGCGCCCACAACGGCGCGAACGTCCTCTGCCTCGGCCAGGACCGCACGAAGCCCGCCGCCGCCCTCCGCATCCTCAGGACGTTCGTGGCGACGAAGGTCGACGCGGCCGGCCGCCACGCGCGCCGCCGCGCGAAGCTGGAGCGCGCGAGGCGCCTGAGCGACGTCAGCGGCCTCGCGAAGGCCGACCCCGAGGTCTACGCCGCGGTCAAGGCCCAGGTCGTGCAGGAGGACACGGAGATCAACCTCATCGCCTCCGAGAACACGTCGAGCCGCGCCGTGCGCCTCGCCGCCGGGTCCGTCCTCATGAACAAGTACGCCGAGGGCTACCCGGGAAAGCGCTGGTACTCGGGCTGCCTGCCGGTGGACGCGGCGGAGGAGCTGGCCTGCCGCCGCGCGTGCGCGCTCTTCGGCGCGGAGCACGCGAACGTGCAGCCGCACTGCGGCTCGGCCGCGAACATGGCCGTCTACTTCGCCACGATCAAGCCCGGCGACACGATCATGTCGCTCGCGCTCGACCAGGGCGGGCACCTCTCGCACGGCTCGCCCGTCAACTTCTCGGGCAAGATCTACCGCATCGTCCCCTACACGGTCGACCGCAAGACCGAGCGCATCGACTACGACGCCCTCGAGAGGCAGGCGCTGGAGGTGAGGCCGCAGATCCTCCTCACGGGCGCCTCGGCCTACCCGCGCACGATCGACTTCAGGCGCATCCGCGAGATCTGCGACAAGGCGGGCTGCATCATGCTCGTGGACATGGCCCACATCGCGGGCCTCGTCGCGGGCGGCGCGCACCCATCGCCCGTCCCCTATGCGGACTTCGTGACGACGACGACGCACAAGACGCTCGGCGGCCCGCGCGGCGGCATGGTCCTCTGCAAGGAGAAGTGGGCGAAGGCGCTCGACAGCGCGGTCTTCCCCGGCATGCAGGGCGGCCCGCTCGAAAACGTCATCGCCGCGAAGGCGGTCCTCTTCCGCGAGTGGATGGGCCCCGAGAAGAAGGGCTACGCCCAGCAGGTCGTCAAGAACTGCCAGGCGATGTGCAAGGCGGTGCAGGACCGCGGCTACCGCATCGTCTCGGGCGGCACGGACAACCATCTCTTCCTCGTGGACGTCAAGTCCACGAAGGGCATCACGGGCAAGGAGGCCGCCGCCGCCCTCGACGCGGCCGGCATCGTCGTCAACAAGAACACGATCCCCTACGACGCCGAGTCGCCGTTCAGGACCTCCGGCATCCGCGTGGGCACGGCCTCCATCACGACGCGCGGCATGAAGGAGAAGGAGGCCGCGAAGATCGGCGGCTGGATCGCGGACGTCCTCGACGACATCGCGGACGTGAAGGTGCAGGCGAAGGTCAAGGCGAAGGCGAAGGCCCTCACGGCCCGGTTCCTCGTGCCCTGACGGCCGCACGGCGAGACGGCGGAAAAAAGCGAACGGAGGAGAGGACGATGCGGAAGACGCTGCTGTGGTGCGGGGTGTTCGCGGCGCTGGCGTGCGCGGCGGACGTGGCGTATGTGGACGAGTTCGACCTTGCGGGGGCGAGCTGCGGGATGGGGCTTTCCGCGCGGGCGCGCACGTCCGTCTGCGGCAGCCCGATCCGCCTCGGCGAGGGCCGCTACGAGCGCGGCGTGGGCGTGCGCCCGGAAAGCGCGATCGGCTTCGCGCTCGACGGCAAGGCGACGGCGTTCGACGCCGTCGTCGGCATCGACCGCGACGCGAAGGACGTGAAGGGCCGCACCTCCCGCCTCGCGGGCGCGATCTTCCGCGTGTGGTGCGACGGCAGGATCGCGTTCGACTCCGGGACCATCACCGAGAAGAACCCGCCGCGCCCGGTCCACGTGGACCTCGCGGGCGTGGCGGAGCTCGTCCTGGAGACGGCCTCCTTCGCGCCGTGGTGCGGGCTGGAGAGCTCGAACGCCGACTGGGCGGACGCGAAGATCACCTACGGCGGGGCGCGCCCCGCCGCCACGGGCCCCGAACGCATCGCGCAGCTCGGCATCCTCACGCCCCCGGCGCGGGAGGCGCCGCAGTTCAACGGCGCCGAGGTGTGGGGCGTGCGGCCCGGCCGCCCTGTCATCTTCCGCGTGCCCGTCTCCGGCGTCCGGCCGATGGCGTTCACGGCGGAGGGCGTCCCCGCCGGCGTGACGTTCGACGCGGCGAAGGGCATCCTCGGCGGCACGGCGCCCGCGCAGGCCGGCGACTACCCGATCCGCGTCACGGCCGCGAACGCGAAGGGGACGGCGAGCCGCACGATCACGCTCAAGGTGGGCGAGACGATCTGCCTTACGCCCCCGATGGGCTGGAACAGCTGGAACATCTGGGGCGACGCCTTCACGATGCAGCACGCGATGGACGCCGCGAAGGCGATGGACGAAAGCGGCCTCGGCGACCACGGCTGGGCCTACATCAACCTCGACGACTGGTGGGAGATGAACAACAGCGGCAACGACCGCGCGAAGAAGCGCCCGGACGTGCAGGGCCCCGCCCGCGACGCGGACGGGCGCATCCGCACGAACGGCGCCTTCCCGGACATGAAGAAGATGACGGACTACATCCACGCGCTCGGCTTCAAGGCGGGCATCTACTCCTCCCCCGGCCCGCTCACGTGCGGCGACTGCGAGGGCAGCTACGGGCATGAGATGCAGGACGCCACGAGCTACGCCGAGTGGGGCTTCGACTACCTCAAGTACGACTGGTGCTCCTACGGCGAGATCTTCCAGAAGGAGACCGGCTGGAACACCTGGGAGTGGATGGGCGGCGGCCGCGTGGGCCACAACCCGAAGAACAAGCCCGTTCCGCCCCGCGAGGCATGGGCGAAGCCCTACCGCCTGATGCAGAAGTGCCTGCGCGCGCAGAACCGCGACATCGTCTACGCCTACTGCCAGTACGGATGCGGCGAGACGGAGAAGTGGGGCCGCGAGGCGGGCGCGAACGTGTGGCGCATCTGGCAGGACATGAAGGACACCTGGACCTGGATGCGCGTCGCGATGGAGGGCTACGTGAAGGACGCCGAATACTACAAGTACACGGGCCCGGGCTTCTGGGCCGACCCCGACATGATGATCGTCGGCCTCCAGCGCTCCTTCGGCACGACGCACCCCACCTACCTCACGCGCAACGAGCAGTACGCGCACGTCTCCATGTGGTGCCTCCTCGCCTCCCCGCTCCTCATCGGCACGGACCTCACGCGGCTCGACGCCTTCACGAAGTCGCTCCTCGTGAACGACGAGCTCATCGCGATCAACCAGGACACGCTCGGCAGGCAGGCGCGGCGCGTCGTGAAGCGCGACGCGGTGGAGGCGTGGGTGCGCCCGCTCGCGAACGGCGACTACGCCGTGGGCGTGCTGAACCTCTACCCGCTCTCGCGCAGGACGACGCTCTACTTCAGCTGGCTTGACCTCGACGGCGAGTGGATGCTGCGCGACTGCTGGAGCCAGCGCGACCTCGGCCGCTTCTCGTGCTGCTACACGGCCGAGATCCCCGCCCATGCCGCGCTCGTCCTGAGGATGTCCCGGTGAGGGGCGCCTACAAGTGGTTTCTTCTGGCGCTCCTGTCGTGCGCCTTCTTCTTCCACCAGGCCGACCGCGCGCTCTTCGGCCTCCTGACGATCCCGATCCAGGCCGACCTGAAGCTGACGGACGTCCAGATCGGGTGGATCAACACGACCCTCAGCTGGACGCTCGCCGCGATGACGGTCGTGGCGGGCTTCCTCGGCGATCGCTTCTCTCGGAAGTGGATCATCACCTGCTCGCTCATCGCCTGGTCGCTCATGACGGTGTGCATGGGCTTCATCGGCGGCTTCGCGGGGGCGCTCTTCTTCCGCTCCATCGCGACGGGCGTGGGGGAGAGCTTCTACGCGCCGAGCGCCTACGCGCTCATCGCCGTCCACCACACGAAGACGCGCAGCCTCGCGCTCTCGATCCACCAGGCCGCGCTCTACATCGGCCTGATGGCGTCGGGCCTGATCGTCGCCTGGGCGCTCGGGTTCCTCGGCAGCTGGCGGCACGTGTTCGTCGCCTTCGGCGCCGCCGGGGCCCTGCTCGGCGTGTTCTTCGTCTGGGGCCTGCGGGAGGGCGGGGGCCGGCCCGCGCCGCGCCCCGCCGCGCCGCCCGCGCGCGAGCCTCTGGCGGCGGGCCTGCGGGCCTACTTCTGCAACCCGTCCGCGCTCTGCGCGACGGCGGGCTTCGTCGCGATCGTCTTCGTGAACAACGCCTACCTCTTCTGGGCGCCGAAGTTCGCGGCGCAGAAGTTCGCCCTCGACGTCGGCCTGGCCGGGAAGGGCGTGATGCTGTGGCACCATCTGCTCGCGTTCGGCGCGATCCTGCTGGGCGGCGCCGTGACGGACCGCTTCGTCGCGCGGATGCCGCGCTTCCGCCTCGGCTTCCAGATCCTCGCGCTCGCCCTGGGCGCGCCGATGCTCGTGTGGATCGGGCTCGCGCCGTCCTTCACGGCGATGCTCGCCGCGGCGGCGGCCTACGGCGTCTTCCGCGGGTTCTTCGAGGTGAACACGCACGCCTCGCTCTTCGACGTCATCGCGCCGAAGTACCGCTCGACGGCGGTGGGCCTCCTCAACATGATCGCGTTCTTCTTCGGCGGGCTCTCCGGCGTCGTGATGGGGTGGCTCGCGCAGAAGTGGGGCGTGCGCGGGTTCGAGGTCGGCTTCGGCCTCATGGCGGCGAGCTACGCGCTCGCGGCCGTCCTGATGCTCGTCTCCTTCCTCTTCACCTTCCGCCGCAACCGCGTCGTGGAGGGGTGAGGGGACGCGGCACGCGAAGTACCCGCGCCGCCCTCGGCGCGTGGCGCTGCGGGAGCGCGCTAGAACGTGAAGTTGAGCTCCCAGCGGAGGAAGTAGGCGGGGCGGGAGGAGTCGTAGTAGTCGCCGGGGTTGAAGACCTCCGCGAGGAGGTGGCCGAAGATCTCGAAGAGGTCCGCGCCCCTGGCGCCCTTCGGCGCGAGGCGGAGCGGGAAGTCGTAGCGCACGACGGAGAGGACGCCCTTGAACAGGCTGCCGCCGGAGCCGTCGGCGTGGCCGAGGCGGTCCTGCACCGCCGCCCACATGGGCCCGGAATAGGCGCAGAGCGCGTGGCGCGCGCCGAGGTCCGCGCCGACCGTGAGCTTCGTGTAGAGCATGTTGCTCCAGTAGCCGAGCGCGTAGAGGGTGCCGTACTGCACGAGCTCGGAATCCTGCGGCGCGCGCGCCCACATCGGGTCCCAGGCCGTGTCGCCGTCCTGGGCGCCCGTGCGGCGGCGGTCGCCGGAGAGGTAGTAGGCGGAAAGGCGCGTGTAGGGGCGGACGCCGGCGTAGGACTTCGCCTTGTGGACGTCGAGGGCGGCGTAGGCCATCGCGCCGCCGGCCTGGGCGCCGTTCGAGCGGGCGCCGAACTGCTGGGCGGCGTCGAGGTCGAAGGAGAGGTTGTCGGTCACGTCGGGCCGGACGCGCGCGCCGACGGTCGTGATCTGCTTGTCGGGGACGCGCGCGCCGCCTGGGGCCGTGTAGGCTTCGGCGTGCTTGTGGAGGACGTAGAGCTGGTAGGGGAGGCGCCCGGCGAGCAGCGTGTCGTGCCAGACGAGGCCGCCGCCCCACTCGTCCATGTCGGGGGAGTCGCCGGGGTGGAGGGCGGTGAGGGGGCGCCCGCGCGAGAGGCGGTTGCCCCAGCGGATGTCGTTGCGGCTGTTGTCGTAGAGCGCGAAGGCGTCGAGCTTCGAGGTGTCGGAGGCGTGGAAGGTGAGGCGCACCATGTCCGCGAAGCAGGAGCGTGAGCCGTCGGCGGGGGTGCCGTCCTGGAGGACGCGGTCGAGCCCGAAGACGGAGCGGCCGCGCTCCAGAAGGTCCTGGCGCCCGATGCGCAGGTCGAAGAGGCCGTCGAAGAGGCCGCGCCCCTCCAGGTAGAGGTTGTCGAGCGCCACTTCGTCGGGGAAGGTGTAGCTGCGGTTCCTGCGCTTGACGCCGTTCTTGACGGGGTACTCGCGCATCTCGTCGACGAGGCGCCCGTAGAGGGTGAAACGGTCGGCGTCGAGGCGGGCCCACGCGCGGGGACGGTAGCGGATGTGGTTCTGCAGCTCCTTGTAGGCGCGCGGCAGCACGGCGCCGGGCGCGCCGGGAAGCCCGGGCACGTTGTGCATGATCTCCTGGCGGACGCGCAGGTCTGCCCCCGCGTCGAAGGCGAGGGCGGACGCCTCCGCCGCCGTCCCCAAGGGGACGGCGTTCGTTTCGGCACGGCAGGCGAATGCGACGGCGAGAACGGCGGCGACTCCTGTTTTCATGCGGGATAGTCTACCAAAAAATCGCCCCTCGGACGTCGCGCGGGGAAGCAGGATGGGGGGCGGACGCAATGAATTGCGTCCCTCCCATTGACTCGGCACGCAAAGTACCCGCGCCGCCCTCGGCGCGTGGCGTCCCACAGCGGCACGGGGGAGGGTCGCGCTTGTCGCGACCGGGCGGAGGGACCCGCCCCGCAGCGCCACGCGCCGAGGGCGGCGCGGGTACTTCGCGTGCCGACGTCGCCAAAGGAAATTTCTCGGAAAAATCAGGATACGGGATTGACCCCCCAGCGGGAGTTGGCTATACTACGGCGCAGAAGCGGGGTTCGGATTTCTGTCCGTCCGCAACCTCCTTCTCCTCCTTTTAATTAAACTAATCTTAGCGAAAGTGTGTAGAAATGCGTAGATTGCTGTTTGCCGGATTTTTCCTGTTCACAGGCGCCGTCCTTGCCGGTCCGCGCGAGGACGGTCTCTTCATCTCCCACGTCCATCGCGGCGGCGGCGCGCGGGAGCGCCCGGACAACACGCTGGAGACGTTCCTCTGGTGCTGGGGAAACGGCTCGGCGATTGAATGCGACTGCCGCTGCACGGCCGACGGCGTGGGGATCATGTTCCACGACAACGACCTGCGCCGCACGCCGCGCGGCATCCCGGCGGACTGGAAGGCGCGGCAGATCGGCAAGATGACGTGGGCGGAGATCCGCGACATCGACGTGGGCAGCTATCTGGACGCGCGCTACGCCTCCGAGCGCATCCCCACCATCGAGGCCGTGATGGCGGCCATGAAGGGCCGCCCCTCCTATCTGCTCTTCGTGGACGAGAAGGGGGCCGGGCCCGCGCGCATCGCCGCCGAGGCGAAGAAGTTCGGCGTGGTCGACCAGGTCTACTACACGGGCTGCAGCTACCCGAACATCGTCAAGTGGAACGAGGCCGTGCCCGGCGGCAAGTCGCTCCTCTGGATCGGCAAGTTCCCCCGTTTCCAGGAGCGCTTCGACCCGGCCAGGCGCGCGGAGATGTCCGCCGCCACGCGCGCGCACTTCGAGGCGCGCATGGACGAGCTGCGCCGGCACGGCTTCAAGCACGTGACGGCCGTTTCGCTGCACACCTACTGGAACCCGAAGGACCCCGTCGATCCGTTCATCCTCGGCACGGACTACCTAAAGAAGCTGGTCGACGAGTTCCACGCGCACGGGGTGAAGGTGTGCTCGATCCCCTTCGAGGGAGGCGAGACCGAGGCGGTGTACCACAGGCTGTGGGAGCTGGGGTGCGACGGGTTCTCGACGGACTACCCGTCCGTCATGTTCAAGGTCATCCGCGATCTCAAGGCCGCGGCGAAATGAGGGGGGAGGATGCCGTGAAGACGTTCTGTCGGTTTGCCGCCCTGGCGGCCTTGGTTTTGGCGGGAGGATGCGGCGACCGCGCCGGAGACGGGCAGCCGGGCGGCGCGCCGCCCCCGGCGGCGGCCACGAATTCCCTCCCGGCGGCGGTCACGAATCCCGTCCCGCCGGCGGCCGCGTCCCCGCAGGAGGCCCCCGCGCAGGAGAAGCCCGCGCAGCAGGGGAAGCCCGCGCCGAACGCGCCGAAGGAGAAGCCTACGCCCGCCGTGACGGGCTTCTCGGCGTCCGAAGGGCAGATCGAGCTGAAGTTCACGGGCCGTCCCGACCTTGTCGCGCTGATGGACTACGTGAAGGTGACGCCGAAGCCTGGCCCGCTCACGCAGGACTGGCAGGACTGGCGCGAGGCCTGCATTCTGCGGGGCGACTTCAGGCCGCGCACGACGTACCAGATGGTCGTGCGGCCGGGCCTGCCGATGGCGGACGGGCGCGCGACGACGAACGAGTTCCGCCGCACGTGGACGACGGGGGACCGGCCGCGTTCCGTCGCGTTCGCCTCCGCCGGGCGCTACCTGCCGGCGGGCGGCCGCCGCGCCGTGGCCGTCAAGACGATGAACGTGACGAACCTGGCCTACACGATCCGGTCCGTGCCGACGCGCAACATCGTGCAGCTCCTCGCCCGCGAGGAGGACTGCTATGGCAGTTTCTACGGGGGCGGCGGCGACTCGAAGGACGCGGCGGAGCTGGCGGGCGAGCCCGTGGCGCGGACCATCCGCCTCGCCGCGCGCCTGAACGAGGAGCAGACGACCGCCCTCGACGTGCGGGGGGAGGGCGGCGCCGCCGCGAACGGCGTCTACCTGCTGGGCGTCCACGACGCGAAGGAGGCGAGCGACTGGAAGAAGGCCTGGAAGCTCGTCTGCGTGACCGACATCGGGCTTTTCGTGCGGGAGGCGAACGGCGCCGTCTACGTGTGGGCGACGTCGCTGACGCGCGGCGCGCCGGTCGCGGGGCTGCGCGTCCTCGTCTACGGCGCGAACAACGCCGTGCTGGGCGAGGGGCTGACGGACGCCGACGGCTGGTGCTGCTGCGAGACGCCCAAGGGCGAGACGAAGCCGTTCGCCGTCGTCGCCGCGCAGATGGACGAGTCGGACGCCTCCTTCCTCGCCCTGCGGGGCGGCCTCGACGAAACCGCCGCGCTGGGCGCGCGCCGCGCGTTCGTGAAGGAGAAGGGCAGCGAGGCCTACGTGTGGACGGAGCGCGGCATCTACCGCCACAACGAGCCCATCCTCGTCCATGCGATCCTCCGCGACGGGAAGGGCGACGCGCCGAAGCCGTTCCCCATCTCCCTCGCCCTCTTCACCCCCGACGGGAAGTGCCTGCAGCGCCGCACGCAGGTGACGGACCGCTTCGGCGTCGTCTCGCGCGCCGACTTCTCCGTGCCGGACGACCAGCCGAGCGGGTGCTGGGAGGTCCGCGTCTCGACGCCCGGCGATGACGGCTTCCTGCTCGGCTCGCGCACGGTCCGCATCGAGGAGTTCGTGCCGCCGCAGATCCGCGTGAAGGTGACGCCGCCGGCGGAGACGCGGGCGACGACGAACCTCGTGTTCGCCGTGGCGGGCGAGCACCTCTTCGGCAGCCCCGCGAAGGGCCTGCCCGCCGAGGGGGCGGTCCTGTTCGAGGACGCCCCGTTCGCGCCGCGCGGCTGGGAGGCGTTCCGCTTCGGGGACGAGCGGCGGCGGCTGAAGCCGAACTTCACGACGCTGGAGAAGGTGTACACGGACGACGCGGGCGAGGCGCGCTTCACGGCGGCCTTCCCGCAGGGGGCGCGTCCGCGCGCCGCCGTCCGGATGGTCGTGCAGGGGAGCGTGTTCGAGAGCGGGGGGCGCCCCGCCTCCGCCCGCGCCGCGACGCTCCTCCACGCCTATCCCTACTACATCGGCGTGGCGCTGCCGGAGACCCTCCGCGAATCGCCCGTGCCGCGCCCCTGCCGCGTCGCGCTCGTCAACCCCGACGGCACGCCGCACGTCGGCGCGCGCCGCCTCGTGGCGCAGTTCGAGCGCGTGGACAGCGTGTACGAGCTGAAGAAGACCGAATCGGGCTGCTGGGAGTGGCGCACGGAGCGCATCCGCTTCCCGCTGGGCGAGGACGTCGCGCTGGAGGTTTCCGAAAAGGGCCTCGCCACGCTCGCGGTGCCCGCCGCCGCCGGCGGCGACTTCGCCGTCACGGTGCGGGACGAGGAGACGGGCGTCTCCTTCGGCGCGGGCTACTGGGTGGGCGGCGCCGACGACTCGACCGTGCGGGCCTCCCTGGAGAACCCCTCCCGCGTCACGCTGGCGCTGGACAGGAAGGTCTACTACCCCGGCGATCGCCCCCGCCTCACCGTGAAGGCGCCGTTCGCCGGCGTGGCATGGCTGAACGTGCTGCGCGAGGACATGGTCTACTCGCAGGTCCTCACGCTCACGAACGCGACGGGCGAAATCGTGCTCGAGCCCGTCCAGGCCGCCTGGGCGCCGGGCGTGGACGTGGCGCTCAGCGTCGTCCAGGCGTCCCGCCCCGGGCAGCGCGGCGCGGTGAACCGCGCCTTCGGCCTCGTGCCCCTGCGGGCGGCGACGCGCGACAGCGCGCTCGACGTCCAGGTCAAGGCCCAGGTCGCCTGCGCGCCGATGGGCGGCTCCACCGTCACGGTCGACGTCGCGGCGCGCGGCGAGGGCGTCTTGGGCGAAACGGCCGTCGTCACGGTCGTGGACGAGGGGATCAACCTCCTCACGGACGAGGAAGTGCCCAATCCGGTCGACTGGTTCGGCGCCGTGCGCGCCGCCGACCACCCGCTCTGGGACGTCTACAACCGCCTGCTGCCCATTCTCGACGACCGCCTCAAGCGCGCGGGCGCGAAGACGGGCGGCGGCGCGGAAGGGGACCTCTTCCGCCGCGTGAGCCCCGTGCCGACCCGGCGCTTCAAGCCGCTCAGCCTCTGGAAGACGAATGTCGCCCTGAAGGACGGCCGCGCGACCGTGCCGTTCACCCTCCCCGAGTTCGTGGGCGAGGTGCGCGTGACGGCCGTGGCGTGCGGCCGGCGCGCGACGGGCGCGGGCGCCGTGCAGGCCAAGGTGGCTCCGAACCTCGTCATGCAGCCCGACGCGCCGCGCTTCGCGGCGCCCGGGGACGCGTTCTTCGCGACGGTCGTCCTCGCCAACCGCAGCGGACGCGACGGCACGGCGCGCTACGACCTCATGGCGGGCGGCAGCGTGTCGCTCGCGCGCCCCGTCCACGGCGAAGTAAAGCTCGCAAAGGACGCAAGCGAGACCTTGAGCTTCCCGGTCGCGGCGGGGGCCCTCCCCGGCGAGGGCACGCTCGTCTTCGTCTCGGAGGGCTTCGGCGAAAAGCACCGCAGCGAGATCCTCCTGCCGGTGCGTCCGGCGGCGCCCTGGACGAAGACGGCGACGACGGTGCGCCTCGGCCCCGGCGAGCGGAAGGCGTTCCCGAACGCCGCCGCCACGCTGCCCGAGGCCGCGCGCCGCACGTTCCTCGCCTCGGCGGATCCCGTGGCGGAGCTCGCCTCCGCGCTCGAATACCTCGTCGCCTATCCACACGGATGCCTGGAGCAGACCGTGGCGCGCGTCTTCCCGTTCGTCGCCGCAGGGGGCATCCTGAACACGCTCCCCGTGCGCGAGACCTCGGCGGCCGCCGATGCGAAGGGGGCCGTCGAGGCCGGCATCCGGCGCGTCTCGTCGATGGTGCGGGCGAACGATTTCGTGATGTGGCCGGACAGCACGACGCCGCCCTGGGACCGCGGCGTCTCCCTCTGGGCCGCGCACTTCCTCGTCGAGGCGTCCGCAAACGGCTTCGCCGTCCCCCGTGACCGCCTGGACGCCGTGAAGGGCTTCCTCCGCTCCTGGGCGATGTCGACGAACGAGACGGTGGGCGCGTATGCGTGCCACACGCTCGCCCTCGCGCGCACGCCGGACCGCGACCGCATGCTCCACTGGTTCGACCGCCGCGCCCGGCTCGCGCCGCTGGACCGCGCGCGGCTGGCCCGCGCCTTCGTGCGGACCGGCGACCGGGACCGCGCGCGGGACCTGCTTGCGAACGTCCATCCCGCTGCCGTAAAGGACAACGCCTTCGCCCTGCTCGCGCTCCTCGACCTCGACCCCGACGACGCGCGCGTCCCCGCGTTCGTCACCGCGCTGCTGGAGGCGCGCGACGCCGGGACGCGCCACTGGGGCACGACGGAGGCGAATGCGCACGCGCTGCTGGCCCTGGGGGGGTATTATCGGCGTACGCCCGCACCCCCGCATTTATATAAATGCGGGGGTGCGGGGGAACCTCATCTTCTCATCTCCGTCGACGGCCACGACGACGCGCTGCTCGTCAAGCAGGCGAAGCGTTTCACGGGGTGCGGCGAGGCCGTCGTGTCGAACAGGGGGAACGCTCCCGCGTTCATCTACGCGTCGACGCTCGCTCTGGGCGACCCGGCCGCGCTGTCCGCCGAGACGAACGGCCTTGCCGTCGCGCGGCGCTACGTGCGGCCCGACGGCACGGAAGTGGACCTTGCGAAACTGGCACGCGGCGACCTGCTCATCGCCGAACTCACGCTCACGGCGCCGGAGAAGACAACCTATTCGGACCTCGTCATCGAGGACCTGCTGCCGGCCTGCTTCGAACCTGACGCGACGGGCACGGCGGACGTCTGCCCGTGGGCGAAGGCCGGCCCCGCCTGGGAACTGCGGCGCGAGCTGCGCGACGACCGCGTGCTCGGCTTCTCGCGCCGCTTCGCGCTGGACGCGGGCGCCTCGGCCTCGTTCCGCTACGCAGTGCGCGTCGTGAGCGCGGGCACCTTCGTCCTGCCGGGCCCGTCCGTCGAGGCGATGTACGCGCCCGCCCTGCGGGCGCGCGGCGCGGCGGGACGGGTGACGGTCGCCCCGTGACGCGGAGGCTCCAGCGCGCGCTGCGGCGCGCCGCCGTCGCGGGGGGCGGCCTCCTGGCGGCGGGGGCGCTCGTCTTCGCCGGGTCCTGGCTGCTGATCGACCCGCGCCTCGATGCGGCGGAGGCCTTCCCCGGCGGCACGGTGCTGCGCGACCGTGCGGGGCGCGTGCTGCGCGTGTCGCTTGGTCCGGACGACGTCGACTGCCGACCCGACTACGTCGCCTCCACGAACGACTGGATCGTGAAGGCGCTCGTCGCGAGCGAGGACCGCCGCTTCTTCCGCCACTGGGGCGTCAACGTGCCGAGCGTCCTGCGGGCGTGCGTGCAGAACGTCACGCATCTGCGGCGGATCTCCGGCGCTTCCACGATCACGATGCAGGCGGCGCGCCTCATGGCGCCGCACCCGCGCACGCTCGCCTGGAAATACGTCGAGGCGTTCCGCGCGCTCCAGATCGAGCGGCGGCACGACAAGCTCTGGATCGTCTCGCAGTACCTGAACCGCGCGCCGTTCGGCTCGAACCTGGTGGGGATCGAGGCCGCCGCGAACGGGTGGTTCGGGAAGCGGGCGCACGACCTGGGAATCGGGGAGGCGGCGCTGCTGGCGGGCATGGTGCAGGGGCCGTCGCGGTTTCGTCCGGACCGCCATCTCGACCGGGCGCTGAAGCGGCGCGAATACGTGCTGGGACGGATGCGGGCGTGCGGGATGATCGACGCGCGGCAGCACGAGGGGGCGCGGCAGGTTCTCCCCCGCATCCAGCGCGGTCCGCGTCCGTTCGCCGAGCCGTTCTTCTGCGACTGGGCGATGCGGCACGTGGCGCGCCGGGGCGGCGAAGGGGGCGACGTCCGCACGACGCTCGACGCGGACGTCCAGGCGCGGGCGAAGCGCACGGTGGAGGCGGCGGCGGCCGGCGGACACGCGGCGGCGGCAGTCGTCCTGCGCGTGCGGACGGGGGAGGTCCTGGCCCTCGCGTGCTCGGGCGACTACTTCTCGCCGGACGCCGGGCAGGTCAACGTCGCCGTCGCGCCGCGTCCGGCGGGCTCGACGCTCAAGCCCTTCCTGACGGCGCGCGCGCTGGACCTCGGCCTCGTGACGCCCGAGGAGCGCCTGTCGGACGTGCCGCGCGCCTACCGCGGCTACAACCCCCAGAACTTCGACGCGACCCATCGCGGCACGGTGACGGCGGCCGACGCGCTCGTCCTCTCCCTCAACCTCCCGTTCGTCCAGCTGCTCGAGCGCGTCGGCGTGGTCGGCTTCGGCACGACCCTGCGCGCCCTCGGCTGCCGGAACATGGAGGCGGCGGACGCGAGCTTCGGCCTCGGCATGGCGATCGGGAACGTCCACGTCTCGCTCGTCGAGCTCGTGGGGGCCTACGGATGCCTCGCCCGCGGGGGCGTGTACGTGCCGCCGTGCGCGCTCCAGTGCGAAGCCGAGGAGCAGAAGGGGCGGCCGGGCGCGCGGGTCTTCTCCGAGGGGGCGTGCCGTCTCGTCGCCGAGATCCTCTCGGGCGAAGAACGGAGCGCGGCCGCGCTCGGGCACGTCGCGGACGTGCGGACCTCCCGGTTCGCCTGGAAGACGGGGACGTCCGCCGCCTACCGCGACGCCTGGACCGTCGCGTGGAATCCGGAGTACGTGGTGGGCGTGTGGTGCGGGCACAAGGAAGGGGGCTTCGGCGACGCCTCGGTGGTCGGGGCGCAGGCCGCCGCGCCGTTCGCGTGGGAGCTGGCGCGGTCGCTCTATCCGGCGGACGACGGCCCGTGGTACGGCGCGCTCCCCGCCGAGATCGTGGCGCGGACGGTGTGTGCCGAAAGCGGGCTGCCCGCCGGGCCGGACTGCCCGGCGACACAGGCGGGGCGCGCCCTGCGCGGACGCTCCTCGACGGCCCTCTGCCCGCTCCACGTGCGGGGGCTCGACGGCGAGGCCGGGCGGCGGGACGACGCCTTTGTCGCGGCCTTTCGCGGGGAGGCCGCGACGGCGCGGCGGCTGGCGATCCAGAAGCCCGAGGACGGCGCCGTCTTCCGCCTCGTGAAGGGCCTCCCGAACCAGAAGATCGTCTGCCGCGTCGTCGGCAACGTCGAACAGGGGAGGCTGTGGTGGTTCGTCGACGGGCGGAACGTCGGCGAGACGCGCGGCGCGCAGCCGTTCGCGTGGCTGCCCGAGCCGGGCGCGCACCGCCTCTCCTGCGCGTCGGCCGAGGGCGTCTCCGCCGCCGTGGACATCCGCGTGGCCCTTGACGAAGCCACGCCCTAGCCCCTAGGAGTCTGGACGCCCCCACGTTCGGGCGGGCCGCCGAGGACGTCGGCCCCTACCATCGGACCCTCCCGTGGGGGCCGCTGTCGGACGCCACGCGCCGGGCCGATGTTGGTAGGGGCGCGCGTCCCGCGCGCCCGCCCGGCCCCCAAACTACGGCCCTGAGTCCATTGAGGCCAAAGTATGCTATACTATCCCGCCATGAGACAGGTCTTTCTGATTCTTGCCGCGGCCGCGTGCGTTGCGCTGGCCGGATGCTTCGACAACCACGGGCGCCCGCAGGACGCGACGCCCGTCACCTCCCTCGCGGCGCTCGCCGCCACGAACCGCGCCGAGGTCGTGCGCCTCTACCTGCGCGGCGGCGCGGAGCCGCTGGCGAAGGAGTCCTTGGCGGACCTCCCCCGTCTGCGCGAGCTGGACCTTTCGGAGCGCGCGCTGACGGCGGTGCCGGAGGAGGTCTTCGCGCTTCCGGCGCTGGAGCGGTTCTGGTTCGCGCGCAACCAGCTGGCGGAATTCCCCGCCGCGCTCGCGAAGCTGCCCGCGCTCACCTACCTGAACCTGGACGGCAACAGGCTGGCGGCGGTGCCGGAGGCGCTGGGCGACGCCGCGCGTCTGCGCTATCTGCGGCTCAACGAAAACCAGCTTGCGGACCTCCCGGCGGCGCTGGGGAGGCTGAAGGAACTGCGCCGCTTCTACGCGGTGCGCAACAGGCTGACGGCGGTGCCCGCGTTCCTGAAGGAGTGTCCGCTGGTCGAGGACGTCATCCTCGACCACAACGCGATCGCCGAGGTGCCCGCGTGGCTGACGGCGATGCCCGCGCTGCGGAGCGTGTCGCTGACGGGATGCCGCGTCGCGAAGCTCCCGGACGACCTGTCCGGCTGGCGGAAGCTTGAGGCGCTGTCGCTCGCGGGGTGCCCGATTCCCGCCGACGAGATGAAGCGCATCCGGAAGGCGCTCGGCGACGACGTGGCCGTCACCTTCTAGCGCAATGCGGGCTCAGGAGAGGCTGAAGGACCTTGCGGAGGCGCCCCTCGGGCGTCTCCTTGTGCGTTTCTCGTGGCCCGCGCTCGTCTCGATGTCGCTGAACGCGCTCTACGCGATCGTGGACCGCGTGTACATCGGGCACGGGTGCGGACAGGACGCGATGGCGGGCATCACGCTCGCCTTCCCGGTCATGATGGCGTTCGGCGCGTTCGGCGTGTTCGTCGGCGCGGGGCATGCGGCGCTCCTCTCGATCAAGCTAGGGGAGGGGGACCGCACCGCGTGCGAGAAGATCCTTGGGGAGCTCGTGGCGTTCAAGCTCGCGTTCTTCTTCGTGCTGCCGCCGCTCGTCTTCCTCTTCCTCGACCCGATCCTGCGCGCGACGGGCGGGGACGGCGTGACGCCCGGCGCGCTCGAACAGGCGAAGGTCTACCTGCGCATCGTCCTCTTCTCGCACATCTTCTCCCACCTCGCCTACGGCCTTTCCGCGACGATGCGCAGCGAGGGGGCCGTCGTGCCGTCCATGATGTGCATGGTGGCGGGCTTTGGCGTGAACCTCGTGCTGGACCCGATCTTCATCTTCGGGTGCGGGATGGGCGTGGCGGGGGCGGCCTGGGCGACGGTGATCGCCATGCTCGTCTCCTGCCTGTGGGCGTTCGCCTACTACCGTCCGGGGCACAGCGCGGTGCGGCTGAGGCTGCGCCGGGTCGGCTTCTACCGGGCCTATGCGGGGCGGGCGGCGGGCATTGGGCTTTCGCCGGCCCTGCAGCAGCTGATGGGGAGCCTGATCAACGTGTCGATGCAGATCGCGTTCGCGAAGTGGGCGGCGGACCGGGCGTCCGCCACCATGCAGATCGCCTCGCTCGGCGTCTTCCAGATGGTGATGATGCTCTTCTTCATGCCCATCCTCGGCGTCCAGCAGGGGCTCGCCCCGATCGTCGGCTACTGCTGGGGCGCGCGCAGCTACGCGCGCGTGCGGCGCGTGCTGCTGCTCGGCCTCGCCGTGACGACCGCCTGCTGCACGCTCGCCGCGCTCGCGCAGGTGCTCGTGCCGGAGCCGATCGTGCGGATCTTCACGGACGGCACGGACCGGGCCTTCCTCGCCCTCGCGGCGGGCGACCTGCGCCTCTCGAACTGCATGCTCTGGTGCATCGGCCTCAACGTGGTGGCGACCACCTACTTCCAGTCCATCGGGCACCCCTGGACGGCGACCTTCCTCTCGATGCTGCGCCAGTTCCTCTGTCTGCTGCCCTGCGTGTGGATCCTGCCCTACTTCTTCTCCGACCATGCGTTCGCGATCTGGGTCTCGCTGCCGATCTCGGACGTCCTCGCCTTTTTCGCGACGATTCCCCCGTTCCTCCTCCACCTCCGCTTCCTCGGTCGGTTCGGAAGGCGGGGGCGCAATGCACGGACGCGACAAGCGCGTCCCTCCCCGTCGTGGGGATGCCCGGTCGCAACAAGTTGCGACCCTCTCGCCACTCAAACCTAAAACCTCAAACCTAAAGGCATTTTAGGGGGTCACAAGCCGCCCTCTTTTTGCTATCATGTTCGGACAAGTTCAGGAGATTCTGCATCATGTCTGATTGCTGCGTTTTTGCGGGCCAGGGCGCCCAGGTGCCCGGAATGGGCAAGGACTTCGCCGAGGCGGACGCCACGGCGATGGCGCTTTTCGACAAGGCGAACGCCGTCCTCGGCTTCGACCTGAAGACACTCTGCTTCGAGGGGCCGGCCGAGGCGCTGACGAAGTCCAACGTCTGCCAGCCCGCCATCTTCGTGACGAGCTATGCCGCCTACCTCGCGCTCCAGAAGAGGCGCGCGACGCCGTTCGCGGCGGCGGCGGGCCTGTCGCTGGGCGAGTGGAGCGCGCTCTGCGCGGCGGGCGTCCTCGACTTCGACGCGACGCTGACGGCGCTGGAGGCCCGCGGCCGCTTCATGCAGGAGGCGTGCGAGGCCACGCCGAGCGGCATGATCGCCATCGTGGGCGCCTCGCCCGCGCAGCTGGACGAGCTGTGCGCGAAGACGGGCTGCACGCCCGCGAACATCAACTCGGCGGCGCAGGTCGTCCTCTCCGGCGACAAGGCGCAGGTCGCGGCGGCGGCCGCGACGGCAAAGGAACTCGGCATCAAGCGCGCGATTCCGCTCGCGACGGCGGGGGCGTTCCACTCGAAGTTCATGCAGCCGGCGCGCGAGAAGCTGGCGCCCGTCCTCGACGGGATCACGTTCCACGCGCCGAAGATCCCCGTGATCTCGAACGTGACGGGCAAGGTCCATTCCTCCGACCCCGCCGAGATCAAAGACGTGATGCTCCGCCAGGTCACCGAGACGACGCGCTGGGCGGACGACATCGCGGCGGCGAAGGCGCTGGGCTGCACGCGGTTCATCGAGTTTGGTCCGGGCAAGGTGCTTTCGGGCCTCATCAAGAAGATCGACGCCGCGCTCACGACGCTCAACGTCTCCGATCTGGCGACGCTGGACGCAGCTGCGGCCGCGCTGTAAGGGCTTAAGGAAAAGGAGCAGGAAAATGGGTAACTTGGACGGCAAGGTCGCCATCGTCACCGGTGCGGGGCGTGGCATTGGCCAGCAGATCGCGAAGAAGCTCGCCGAGGCGGGCGCCAAGGTCGCGGTGGTGGACCTCCAGGCGGATTGGTGCCGGGAGACGGTCGACCTCGTCGAGGCGGCCGGTTCGACCGCCCTCGCGCTCGGCTGCAACGTGGCGGAGAGCGCCGAGGTCGATGCGTGCGTGAAGCGCGTCATCGAGGCGTTCGGCGCCGTGGACATCCTCGTGAACAACGCGGGCATCACGAAGGACGGCCTCCTCATGCGCATGAGCGATGCGGACTGGGACGCCGTGCTGAACGTCAACCTGAAGGGCACGTTCCTCTTCACGCGCGCCGTCGCGCGCCCGATGATGAAGAACAAGGCCGCCGACGGCACCCAGCTCGGCGGCGCGATCGTCAACCTCGCCTCCGTCGTCGGCATCATGGGCAACGCCGGCCAGGCGAACTACACGGCCTCGAAGGGTGGCGTGATCGCCCTCACGAAGACGACGGCCAAGGAACTCGGCTCCCGCAACGTGCGCTGCAACGCCGTCGCGCCCGGCTTCATCCAGTCCAAGATGACGGATGTGCTTTCGGACGACGTGAAGAAGGCGTACATGGACACGATTCCGCTGAAGCGCTTCGGCACGGCCGAGGACATCGCCAAGTGCGTCGCGTTCCTCGCCGGGCCCGACGCCGCCTACATCACCGGGCAGATCATTTCCGTCAACGGCGGCATGATTGGCTGATTTCGCATTTCTTTTGCAGATATGATGAAATTTGGTCGGTCGGGCATTTGCCCCCTTGCATGAATCACGGAGTTTTAGTACACTAGTCGCTGTTCCAACCATAAGGAGAAAACAAATGGCAGGTAAGCTTGAAGATCGCGTGAAAGAGATTATCGTTGACCAGCTCGGCGTCAATGCGGAGCAGGTCAATCCGGAGGCGTCGTTCATCGACGATCTGGGCGCGGACTCGCTCGACTCCGTCGAGCTCATCATGGCTTTTGAGGAAGAATTTGGCGCGGCGATTCCCGAGGAGGACGCCGAAAAGCTCACGCACGTGGGCAAGGTCATCGAATACCTCAAGAGCAAGGGCTACGGCGACGACGGTTCGGCGCCGGCCAAGTAAGGAAGCGGACCATCCGTCCAGGAAGAGAAGGGACAGGCCCGAGGCTTGCCCCTTCTCTTTGTCTAGGATGAAGAACGAGCGTCCGAGCGAGGAGCTGAACAGGCGGAACGCGGCTTTCGACAACAAGCTGCGCCCGGGGCAGTTCGCCGACTTCGTCGGCCAGCGGAAGATCCGCGACCGGCTGGAGCTTGCGGTGCAGGCCGCGAAGGACCGGGGGGAGACGCTGGACCACGTGCTGTTCTCGGGTCCGCCCGGCCTTGGCAAGACGACGCTCTCGTACATCCTCGGCGACGCGATGGGCGTCCACGTGAAGACGACGAGCGGGCCCGTTCTGACGAAGCCGGCGGACCTCGCCGGGCTTCTGACCTCCCTGGAGGCGGGCGACATCGTCTTCATCGACGAGATCCACCGCATGGCGAAGACGGTGGAGGAATACCTCTACTCCGCGATGGAGGACTTCGCCATCGACATCCTCATCGACCAGGGGCCGAACGCCCGCAGCGTGCGCCTGGAGCTGCCGCGCTTCACGCTCGTGGGCGCGACGACGCGCATCGGCCTCATCGCCGCGCCGCTCCGCGCCCGCTTCGGCCTCGTCAACCGCCTCGGCTTCTACGAGCCCGCCGAGCTCGCGTCCATCGTGACGCGCTCGGCGGCGAAGCTGAACGTCGGCATCGACCCCGACGGGGCGCTTGAGATCGCCGCCCGCTCGCGCGGCACGCCGCGCATCGCCAACAACCTCCTCCGCCGCGTGCGGGACTACGCGCAGGTGCGGGCGGGCAACCAGATCACGAAGCAGGTGGCCGTGGAGTCGCTCTCCCTTCTGGAAATCGACCCGCAGGGGCTTGACGAGATGGACGTCAAGATCCTCGAGACCATCTGCGTGAAGTTCGGGGGCGGTCCCGTCGGCCTCTCCACCATCGCCGTGAGCGTGGGCGAGGAGCCGGACACGATCGAGGAGGCCTACGAGCCGTTCCTGATCATGGAAGGGTATCTCGACCGGACGCCCAAGGGGCGCGTCGCGACGGACCGCGCCTGGCGCAAGCTCGGCCTCGGAAAAGAGCCATGAAGCGGCCTGCATCTCACCGGCCCCCCGCGTGGGCGGTGGGCGTTCTGCTTTTCGTCGCGCGCTGAGGGGCGTTCTGCTTTTCGTCGCGCGCTGTACCCGCGCCGCCCTCGGCGCGTGGCGCTGAGGGGCGCTTTGCTTTTCGGCGCGCGCTGTACCCGCGCCGCCCTCGGCGCGTGGCGCTGTGGGGCGGTTCTTTGCTATAATTCCCGGCATGGCGAAGTCAGACGAGAGCAGGCGGCGCGCGGCGAAGGCGTTTGTCGAGCGCTGGACGTTCC
>CAVEVC010000076.1:0-5872 GCA_963618935.1 Clostridiales bacterium CCNA10
TGTGCTATGCTTGCGGAAACACACCACGGCGCGTCACGCCGTCAACCACAAGGAGGAAACCATGTCGAAGATCCTGTTGGCAGAGGATGACGTGTCCGTCCGCGAGGCGCTTGTCGCCCTTCTTGAATCCGAATTCCATTCGGTGTGCGCGGTCGGGAACGGCCGGGACGCGCTTGACCGGCACTGGCGCCTTCTGCCCGACCTGGTCATTCTCGACGTCATGATGCCGTTGAAGAGCGGGTTCGACGTCTGCCGCGAAATCCGGGCCTCGGATACGTCCACGCCGATCCTCTTCCTCTCCGCAAAGGGCGAGGAAGCCGACAAGGTCCTCGGCCTGGGGCTTGGCGCGGACGACTATCTGTCAAAGCCGTTTGGCTCGCGAGAATTCCTCGCGCGCGTGGAGTCGCTTCTGCGTCGGACGCGGTTGGGCGAATCCCGTTCCGAGCGTCTCTCCGAACACGGGTTCCGCCTGGGCACCGCCGTCGTCAAGGGAACCGAGCTCACGCTCACGACGGCGGCGGGGCGCCGCGTCGCCTTGACGCACCGCGAGTACGAGCTCCTCCGGCTTCTGAACCGCCGCGCGGGCGAAGTCGTCTCGAAGGAGGCGGTCATGGACCTCCTCTGGGGCGAGGGGTATCTGCCGAACTCGCGCACGCTGGAGCAGCATCTCTACAATTTGAGGAAGAAGGTCGAGGGGAATGGCTTCAGGATCCTGACGGTTCCCCGGTGCGGGCTTCGCCTTGAGGTCATGGACCCGGAACAGCCAACCTCCTCCGCCCTCTAAAATTTTTGACGTTTTTTTAGGGCTGAAACTAAAGCACGATTTCGCGCGTTGGGGTATCCTATTCGCGTGTTCGGCGGATGGTCCGCACGAACGGAACGAAAGGACACCTCCATGAACGCGACGAAGCAGACCGAACAGACCGTTCGCTACCGTGCCACCGACGCCTACGTCCATCCAAACATGAAGGGGACGGGAAGCGCCTGCCGCCTGGAACTCCACCCGGCCCACGACGATGTGTCGGGCAGCATCTTCCTCACGCTGGCCGCGCAGAAGACGCTGGGGTCCGGGCAAGGGCCCGGACGGGTTCTCCCGACGTTCGACTGGGAGAACCGGCTGGTCGTCAAGCTGGACCGCAGCGACCTTTCGCAGATCCTCCAGGTGCTGCGGGGCATCCAGGAGACGGTCCGGGACGGGAAGGGCCTGTTCCACCGTTCGGCACGCGCCTGCACGGTCATCAAGTTCGCGCACCAGATCGAGCCGCATCCCGGCTACGTCCTCTCCGTTTCGCGGAAGTCTGAGGACGGAAAGCTGGCTCAGGGCTGGTTTGTGTTTGACGTGGACGAGGCGTTCAGCCTCATGCTGACGCTCGAACAGGCCATGCTGTACATCTGCCTGGGCATCCCCCTCGTCCGTCCACCGATGGGGGCGCGCTCCGCCTGATTTTGTCCGGCCTCCGCGCGGAGCGGACGGGGCGTAGTTTGTGCCGGAACGTGTCGTTCGTCCTGACAGCGCGTTCCCGCACCGCCCGGCAGTCGGCACGCGCGTGCCGGAAACGCCACGTTTTCGGAAGGAGTGGAGAAGATGGATACGCGAAGCGAGGAGCAGCGTGCGCACGATCGGGCGTATGGCGAGCGAAGCGCCGTCCGGGGCCGCTGGGGCGAGAACCTGGCCGTTTCGTTTCTGGCGCGAAGGGGCTGGGTGCTCGTCGGGCGGAACGTAAGGCCCTGCGCGAGGGACCGGCGGTGCGAGATCGACGCCATCGTGCGTTCGCGCGACCGCCGGACGGTTGTGTTCGTGGAGGTCAAGACGCATGCCCGCCGGTCGGCCTGGTCCCGCCTCCTCTGGGGCGTGGACCGTCGCAAGCGGGGCGTTCTGCTGAGGGCCTGTACGAACTGGATCCTGAAGAACAAATGGCACGGGAACTTCCGGTTTGACGTCGTCGAGGTCTACGGAACGCCGAACCAGGCGAGGCCGCCCGAAATCCAGCACGTCGAGAACGTCCGCCTCTTTCCCGCGAAGTGGCGCTTCTGGTAGGGGGTGTGCTATAATGTCCGGCATGAAATGCGCCGACAACATTCTCATCACGGGGGCCTCCAGCGGCATCGGCGAGGCGCTGGCGCTGGAATGCGCGCGCCGGGGCGCGAAGCGCCTCTTCCTGTGCGGCCGCGACGCGGGGCGTCTGGAAGGGGTGGCGGCCCGCTGCCGCGCGGAGGGCGCCGACGTGCGGACCGAGGCGCTGGACGTGGCAGACGAGGCGGCCGCGCGCGCCTGGGTCGACGCCTGCGACGCCCATGCGCCGCTCGAGCTCGTCTTCTCGAACGCCGGGATCGGTACCGGCGTCGAGAACGAGGCCAACATCCGCCGGACGTTCGCGACGAACGTGACGGGGAACCTCAACGTCGTGCTGCCGGTCCTTGCGCGCTTCCGGGCCGAACCGAACGGCCGTGCGCGCCGCCAGGTCGTGGTCACGGCCTCGATCGCGGGCTATGCGCCCCTTTCGACCTGTCCGTCCTATGCGGCGACAAAGGCGGCGATGAAGGCATGGGCGCTCTCCTTCCGAAGGCCGCTCGCGCGCGAGGGCATCCGCATGAACGTGGTGTGCCCGGGGTTCATCCGCTCGCGCATCACGGCCCGCAACACCTGCCCGATGCCGTTCTTCATGGAGGCGGACCGGGCGGCGCGCATCATCCTGGACCGGGTGGACCGCAACGTGGGCCTGATCGCCTTCCCCTGGCCGATGCGCCTTGCTGCCTGGTTTCTGTCCATCTGTCCCTGGCGGCTTGCCGAGTTCATTTCCGGAATCCTGCCGGAGAAGAACGCGGACGCCTCCAACTGTTCCTTCTAGTCCTGTGGTGCGTGCAAATGGTCATTCTCGGAATTGATACGTCGCTTCGTTCAAGCGGCTACGGGGTGTTGTCCGTCGCGGGCTCGCGGATGCGCTGCCTGGAGGCGGGGCGGATCCGCAACGCCCCGAAGGCCCCTCTTTCGGCGTGCCTGCGCACGATCCATGCGCGCGTCTCGGAACTGATCGCGCAGCACGCGCCGGACGTGCTCTCGATCGAGAGCGTCATCTACGGCAAGAACGCGGGCACCATGCTTGTCCTCGGCGAGGCGCGCGGCGCGGTGATCGCGGCGGCGGCGCAGGCGGCGTGTCCGATCTACGAATACGAGCCGCGCCGCGTGAAGATGGCCGTCTGCGGCAACGGGCTGGCGGAGAAGGTGCAGGTGCAGCGCATGGTGAAGACCCTGCTCGCGCTGGAGGAGCTTCCGCAGAACGACGCGGCCGATGCGCTGGCGCTGGCCATCGCGCACGCCCACTCGAACTCGCTTCTCGGCATGCGCGAGCCCATCTAGATGATACGCGACCTCAAGCTCTACTTTCTGCTGATCTGCCTCCCGGCGGCGATCCTGACGGGGCTAGGGCTGGTCTTCCTCCATCGCCAGTCCGCCGCTTCCGCGCGGCGCGAGGGGGAGATGCGCCGGGCGCAGGTGGAGAACCTGGCCGCCTCGCTCCAGGACATCGTGAACGAGGGCGGGCGGACGGGCGAGGTGGTGCGGGCGGCCCTGTGCCGATGGGAGGGCGGCGAGGGCGTGCGGCGCCCGGCGGGCGCGTTCACGTGGAGCCCGAAGGGGCGCCTGGCCTGGTCGACGGGGCTGCGGGACGGGCGGGCCTGTCCGTTCCCCGCCGAGGTGGGGGCGCGGCTTGAGGGGCTGGCGCGGTGGAACGAATGGACGGCCATCGGCAAGAAGCGCGCGCGGCGCGGCCTGATGGAGGTCGGCCCGGCGACCGTCCTCTGGGGGCGCGTCGACCAGACGGCCTACGGGCTTGTCTTCGACGGGCATCCGCTCGGCGAGGAGGCCGCGCGCGTGGACGCCTGGCTGGTGGGGGGCATCCTCGTGGTGCTGCTGGCCTGCGTGCTGGCGGCGGGGGCGTGGCTGATGGGGCGGGCCGCCATGAAGGCGCGGCGGGACGACGAGACGAAGACAACGTTCCTCTCCAACTGCTCGCACGAGCTGAAGACGCCGCTGGCCGGAATCGGCATCTGGATCGACCTCCTGCGGGGCGGGCGCCTCCAGACGGACGCGAAGCGCGCGCATGCCTACGAGGTCATCGCGCGCGAGAACGCGCGCATGGTCCGCCTCGTCGAGAACCTTCTGGACTTCTCGCGGCTTGAACAGGGCCGGCGGCGGTACCGTCCCGTGCGCGTCGACCTCGCCGCGCTCGCGGCGGACGTGGTGGACCTCGTGCGGGGGGACTTCCCCGAGCACGGCGTCGCCATGCAGGCCGAAGGCCCCTGCCCTGCGCGCGCCGACGCGGACGCGGTGAAGCAGATTCTCGTCAACCTGCTGGGGAATGCGGCGAAGTACGCGGCGGCGGGCGGCCGCGTGGAGGTGGTGGCCTCGGCGGCGGAGGGCCGCCCCCGCCTGGCCGTGCAGGACCGCGGCCCCGGGCTCTCGCCGGAAGAGCGCGCGCACGTGTTCGACCGTTTCTACCGGGCGGACGACGCCCTCAGCTCGCGTTCGGGCGGCCTCGGGCTGGGCCTTTCGATCTCGCGCGCCCTCGCGCAGGACATGGACGGCGACCTCTCCGTCGCCGCGCGCCCGGGCGGCGGCTGCGTCTTTACGCTGGAACTCCCGCCGGACGACGGGGACGGGGCGCATGGGTAGGAAGTGGAGAGGAGACGGGCGGAGATGATCGACCTGCATTGCCATAGCACGTGTTCGGACGGAACCCTGACGCCCGAGGAGCTGGCGGAGAGGGGGCGCGCGTTCACGGCCTTTGCGCTGACGGACCATGACAACTGCGAGGGCTGCGCGCGCTTCCTCGCGGCGTGCCGCGGCCAGGCGGGGCTGCGCCTCGCGGGCGTGGAGCTGTCCGTCGAGCCGGGGGCGGGCTATTCCAAGCTCCACCTCCTGGGCCTGGGGATCGATCCCGCCTCCCCGCGCCTGAATGCGTTCCTCGACGCGGTCCGCGCGGGGCGGAACGAGCGAAATGCGCGGATCGTCGCGCGCCTGGCCGAACTGGGCATGCCCATCGCGGAGGAGGAACTGCTCAAATACGCGAACGGACGGATCGTCGCCCGCCCGCACATCGCCCGCGTCCTCATGGACCACGGATGGGCGACCGGCGTGAAGGACGCCTTTGATCGGATTCTCGGCGACGGAAAGCCCGCCTACGTCACGCGCTACCATCCCGCCCAGGCGGAGGCCATCGAGGTCGTCCACGCCGCAGGGGGCGTGGCCGTTCTGGCGCATCCCCGGTACTGGACGCAGGACTTCGCGCGTCTGCGGGCCGGGCTTGTGCGGCTGAAGGACCTCGGCCTCGACGCCGTGGAGGCTGTCTACGGCGCGAACCTGCCGGAGGAGACGGTGGAGCATCTGCGCATGGCCCGCGAGCTGGGGCTTGCCGTGACGGCTGGAAGCGACTTCCACGGCGCGAACAAGCCCACGATCGCGCTCGGCATGGCGACCGACGACGACGCGGCGTTCCTCGCCCCGCTCCGCGCGCGCCTCGCCCAACGTGTCCGCGCGTGCCTCGGCAATTAACAGAGCCGAACATTTTGCAAATTCCCTTCCTTTGGGTGCGCCGGGATATGGTATAATCGAGACGCAGTTTAGGAGAACCAGTCGAATTGGCTGACATTCCCGACACATCGGCGACGCTTCTGAGAGACATCTCAGGCGATTCCGGACACGCCCGCTGGGGCGAGTTCGCGTCCCGCTATCGTCCGATGATGCTGGCCTACCTCCGAGAGCATTTCCCCGCCCTCGAGGCCGACGACATCGTCCAGGAGACGCTGCTCGCGCTCGTGGCCAAGCTCCCGTCCTACCGTCCCCTTCCGAATGATACGGGGGGGGGGGGGGGGG
>CAVEVC010000077.1:0-6988 GCA_963618935.1 Clostridiales bacterium CCNA10
CCATGTCCTGGAAGTCGCACTCCGGGTGCTCGTAGAGGACCCACATGATCTTCGCGGCGTCCATCGCCGAGCCGCCGCCGATCGCGATGATCACGTCCGGCTTGAAGCTCGCCATGAGCTTGGCGCCCTCCTTCGCGCAGGCGAGGGTCGGGTCCGGCGCCACGTTCGAGAACGTGGTGAACATGATGCCCTGCTCCTCGAGGCTCTTCTCGATCGGCTTCGTGTAGCCGTTCTGGTAGAGGAAGGAGTCCGTCACGATGAACGCCTTCTTCTTGCCGAACACCTGGCCGAGCTCCTTGAGCGCCACCGCGAGGCAGCCCTTCTTCTGGTACACCTTCTCAGGCGCGCGGAACCACAGCATGTTCTCTCTTCTCATTGCCACAGTCTTGATGTTGATGAGGTGCTTGACGCCGACGTTCTCGGAAACCGAGTTGCCGCCCCAGCTGCCGCAGCCGAGCGTGAGCGAGGGGACGAGCAGGAAGTTGTAGACGTCGCCGATGCCGCCCAGGCTCGACGGCATGTTCACGAGGAGGCGGCACGTCTTCATGCGCTCCGCGAACTGGCCGAGCTTCGCCTTCTCGTTGAGCTCGTCGATCCAGAGGGCGGACGTGTGGCCGAGGCCGCCGTTGTTGACGAGCAGCGCCTCGGCGATGTCGAGCGCGTCGTCGAAGCCCTTCGACTTGTACATGCCGAGGATCGTCGTGAGCTTCTCGTGGCCGAACGCCTCGGAGCTGTCCGTGGAGGTCGCCTCGCCGATGAGCACCTTCGTGTCCTCGGGCACCTCGAAGCCCGCCATCTTGGCGATCGTGGCCGGGCGCTGGCCGACGATCTTCGCGTTGAGCGCGCCGTTGATGAGCATCGTCGCGCGGATCTTGTCCGCCTCGGCCTTGTCGAGGAAGTAGCAGCCGCGCTTCTGGAACTCGGCCTTCACCGCGTCGTAGACCTCCTGGTCGGCGATGACCGTCTGCTCCGTCGCGCAGATCATGCCGTTGTCGAAGGTCTTCGAGTGGATGATCGAGTTGACGGCGTTGATGATGTCGGCCGACGGGTCGATGATCGCCGCCGCGTTGCCCGCGCCCACGCCGACGGCCGGCGTGCCGGAGCTGTAGGCCGCCTTCACCATGCCGGGGCCGCCCGTCGCGAGGATGATGTCGGCCTCCTTCATGAGGAGGTTCGTCTTCGGGAGCGAGGGCTGCTCGATCCAGCCGATGATCTCGGCGGGCGCGCCGGCCGCGACGGCCGCGTCGAGGACGATCTTCGCCGCCGCGATCGTGGAGTTCTTCGCGCGCGGGTGCGGGCTGATCATGATGCCGTTGCGCGTCTTGAGCGCGAGGAGCGTCTTGAAGATCGCGGTGGAGGTGGGGTTCGTCGTCGGGATGACGGCGCCGATGACGCCGATCGGCTCGGCGAGCTTCATCATGCCGCCCGCCGCGTCCTCCTCGACCACGCCGCAGGTCTTCGTGTTCTTGTAGGTGTTGTAGATGTATTCGGCCGCGAAGTGGTTCTTGATGATCTTGTCCTCGACGATGCCCATGCCGGTCTCGGCCACGGCCATCTTCGCGAGGGGGATGCGCGCGCGGTTCGCCGCGAGCGCCGCCGCCTTGAAGATCGCGTCCACCTGCTCCTGGGAGTAGGTGGAATACTTCTGCTGCGCCGCCTTCACGCGCGCAAGGGTTGCCTCAAGTTCCGCGACGCCCGCGTCCGCCGCCGGCTTCGCGATCTGCTCTGCGCTGTCCATCTGCTTGTCCTTCCTTGTACCTTGGTCACTGCGTCCCTTCTGCGGGACGACGCGGAGCAGTATACCATTTCCTAAATCAGTATGCAAGTAGCGATATTAAAATAATCATTTGCCGAAACGGCGCCTCCCATGCGTCCCGTCCGCCTTCCGCCGCGCATTGCACCGCGTCCCGCCACGCACGGCGCACGCCCGCCACGCACGGCGCGTGGCGTTCGGGAGGGTCGCACCGGGGAAAAACGTTGGCAGGGGGCGGCGAGGATGGGGCCGTTCGGACGCCGCGCGCCGAGGGCGGCGCGGGTACGTCGCGCGCCGTCCCACCGTGTCGAGAGGCGGCAGACCGCCGAGGCCACGCCCCGGTCCGAGACGGGCAGCACCTTGTAGAGCCCGATCCGCGTGTCGAGCGTCAGTGCGGACGCCGTCACCGTCCTGATCGTCCCCGCGCACGCCACCGCACCGGCCCCGAACGCCAGCAACACCGCGAACATCTTTCGTTCCGTCTTCACGCCCGTCCACCTTTTCATTATTTTACCCTTCCCCCTCCCTCTCCGTCCCCCGTGTCTCCGCGCGCTCCGTATTGACCGGCCGGAGGCCAATGTAAAGGCATGTAAAGGCAAGACGCCGCTTGACGCGGGGAGGCTGAATTTTGTACGCTATTCGTACGTCCACAATTCAGGAGAAAAACCATGTTCAACTTCAAGTCATCCGAAGACGTCCTTTCGCTGAGCGAATTCCGCACCACGCTCTCGACCCGCGTCGAGCAGACCCGCCGGACGGGGCGTCCCCTTCTGCTGACGCAAAACGGGCGCACGGCGGGCGTCTTCATCGGTGCGGCGGAGTGGGACGCCCTCCAGGAAAGGCTGGAGAGGCTTGAGGCGTACGAGGACATCCTCGTGGCCGAGGGCGAGGCAGACCGGGGCGAGACCGCCAGCCACGATGAGGTCATGCGCGAGATGCGCGCCCGCCGCGCGGCCCGCACGCGCAGGATGGAGCGCGTCGCGGGATGACGGTCAGATGGACAGCACGCGGCCGAAACCGTTTCGCCGACTGCAGCGACTACATCGCCCAAACGTTCCATCCGGGCGATGCAGACGCCTGGGAAGACGACGTCTCGGAAACCGTCGAACGGATCTCCGGCACGCCTCTCCTCGGAAGGGAGGCATTCCCGGAACTGAAGCGCCCGGAACTGCGCAAGCTTCTGCTCCACAACCACCGCTACTGGCTGTACTACCGCGTGGGGAAGACGGGCATCGACATCCTCTCCATCCGCCACACGCTCATGAGCGTCGACTCGCCGCGTAGGCTGTGACAACGCCCGTGCCCATATTCTGCCATACTGTGCGCATGAAATTTCTTTCCGTGCTTGTCCTTGCCCTTCTGGCCTTCCGCGCGGCGTCGGAGACGCCGGAGGACCTGCGCCGCCTCCGCGACGAGGTGCGGCGCTTCGACCCCGCCGCCGCCCGGCTCGCCGTCGCCGACCTCGCGCGCAACCCCGCCTACGACGCGGCGACGCACCGCGCCGCCGTGGAGGCGCTCGCCGCAAAGCGCGACTGGGTCCTCGCGCACCTCGCCCCCACGTGTACCGCCGGACGGGCCGAGGCCGTCGCCCTCGTCCAGGGCTTCCGCCGCGCCCTCCTCGCCAATCCCCTTCTCGACGCCGACCGCATCCTCTGCGTCCGCCGCCGCCTCGCAAACCCCGTCTGGCCCAGGGCCGACCGCCCCGGCGGCTCCGACTTCCCCTACGCCAAGCGCGGCCTCTCCCGTTCGCTGGGCCTCCTCGGCCTCAACGCCCACAACCACATGGACCTCAAGCGCACGGGCTTCACGAACGAGATCGCCGTCCTCTCCAACCTCCGCGCCACCCCCGTCCTCTCGACCCTCTACCGTCCGCCGGGCGCCGCGATCGTCCGCGACCTCGACCTCGACTTCGACGCCTCGCGCATCCTCTTCACGTCCTACACGGGCACGAACAACCTGCTCGGCGTGTACGAGCTGAAGGTCGGGGACGGCGCGGTGGCGCGGGTGTCGCCCGAAGACGGCGCCCACGACATCCAGTGGTGGGACGCCTGCTACCTGCCGAACCCCGACCAGGTCGTCCTCCTCGGGACGGGCGCCTACCAGTTCCTGCCCTGCGAGGACGGCAACTTCCCGATGTGCGTCCTCTACCGCATCGACCGCAGGACGGGCGAGACGATCCAGCTCACCTTCGAGCAGGACAGCGACTACACACCCGCCGTCCTCAACGACGGCCGCGTCGCCTACACGCGCTGGGAATACTCCGACCTCCAGCACTACTTCTCCCGCGAGCTCATGACGATGAACCCCGACGGCGTCGGGCAGCTCGCCCTCTACGGGAGCGGGTCCTACTTCCCCACGTTCTTCTGCGGCGCCCGCGCGATCCCCGGCGACCCCCACCGCCTCGTCCTGATGGCGGGCGGGCACCACGGCCGCGCCGAACACGGCCGCATGCTCCTCCTCGACCCCACGCTTGCCCGCCGCTACCCCGCCCGCTTCGATCCGCCCGACCGCGAATGGGGCCCGCCCCGCCATACGTTCCGCCTCCCCGCCCAGACCCTCCCCGCCGCCGAGACGGGCTTCGTCCACGAGTTCCCCGGCCGCGGCCAGCCCGTCGAAGGCGACATCTGCGACCTCCTCGTGGACAACCAGTTCGCGCGCGGCAGGCCCTATTTCGCCCACCCCTGGCCGCTCGGCGGCAACTTCTTCCTCGTGAGCGCGAAGACCTCCGAGGAAGGCCGCTTCGGCCTCTACCTCGTCGACGCCTTCGACAACATGGTCCTCCTCGCCGAGGCGGACGACGGCGCGCTCTTCGAGCCCATCCTCTTCGCCCCCCGCACGCGCCCGCCCGTCATCCCCGACCGCCGCGTCAAGGGCGCGAAGACCTGCAGCGTCCACATCGCCGACATCTACACGGGCGAGGGCCTTGCGGGCGTGCCGCGCGGCACCGTCCGCAGCCTGCGCGTCGTCGCCTACCACTTCTGCTACCACAAGACGGGCGGGCACGTCTCGATGGGCCTCGACAACGCCGAGGCCGGATGGGACGTGAAGCGCGTCCTCGGCACCGTCGCCGTCGAGGCCGACGGCTCCGTCTGCTTCGAGATGCCCGCCAACACGCCCGTCACCCTCCAGCCCCTCGACGCGGACGGCGCGGCCGTGCAGCTCATGCGCTCCTGGACCGTCGGCATGCCCGGCGAGCGCGTCTCCTGCACGGGCTGCCACGAGGACACCCGCACGTCCGTCGCCACCGGCCGCCGCCTCGCCGACATCAGGCCCGTCCAGAAGATCGTCCCGCCCGACGCCGACGGCCCGCGCCCCTGGGGCTTCGCGACGGAGCTCCACCCCCACCTCGTCGCCTCCTGCACGTCCTGCCACGCCACGGCGCGCCCGCTCCCCGCCGCCGAATCGTTCCTCCTCCCCTCCTTCGCCGATCCCGCGTCCGCCTACCGCGCCCTCCACCCCTACATCCGGCGCGGCGGCGCGGAGTCCGAACTGCAGACGCTCACGCCGCTCGAATTCCACGCCTCGACCTCCCCCCTCGTCCAGATGCTGAAGAAGGGCCACCACGGCGCACGCCTCTCCGAGACGGGCTGGCGCCAGCTCTACACCTGGATCGACCTGAATGCGCCCTTTCGCGGCAAGTGGGCTCCCGCCGCCTTCCGGAGCGACGCCTTCGCCGTCGGCTGCACGAACCAGGTCGCACGCCGCAAGGCCCTCGCCCGGGCCTACGCGGACCTCGACGACGATCCCGAGGCCGACTTCGACCGCTACGCCGCCCTCGTCGCCGCGCGCGGTCCGCTCCCCGCCCTGCCGCCACAGCCCACGCCGCCCCCCGCGCCCGTTCCGCCCCCTCCCCCGCGCTGGCCCCTCTCGCGCCTGGAGGCCGCCGCCGCCCAGCTCGGCGCCGTCCACGAACGCGCCCCCGTCACAACCCGCACGCTCATCCTCGATGCGGGGACGCACATGACCTTCCGCCGCATCCCGGCGGGAACCTACCTCATGGGCTCGACAAACGGCTGTCCCGACGAGGCGCCGCGCGTCGTCACGGTCGCGCGCCCGTTCTGGCTCTCGGAGATGGAGGTGGACAACGCGCAGTACCACGCCTTCGACCCCGCCCACGACTCCCGTTCGCAGGACCAGTACGGCTTCGACCAGGTGATGCCCGGCCACGTCGGCAACCACCGCCGCCAGCCCGTCGTGCGCGTCTCGCGCGACGCGGCACAGGCCTTCTGCGCCTGGCTCTCGAAGACGTGCGGCGTCACGGCGTCGCTCCCGACGGAGGAGGAATGGGAGTGGGCCGCGCGCGCCGGCACGGCGACGCCCTTCCCCTGGGGCGGACTCGACGACGACTTCTCGAAGTTCGCGAACTTCGCCGACCGCACGGCGCGCTTCGCCTATTCGACGTGGGACGAGGCCGCCTGCATCCAGACGCGCCGCCCCTACCGCCCCGATCAGAACTACCCCCTCCATGCGGAACGCTTCGCGGACGACTGGTTCACGCTCAACTTCACCGGCCGCGCGAACTGCAACCCCTGGGGCCTCTACGACATGCACGGCAACGCCGCCGAGTGGACCTCCACGACGACGCCCGACGGACGCGCCGTCGTGCGCGGCGGCAGCTTCGCCTCGCGCCCGAAGGACGCCACAAGTTCCTTCCGCCTCGTCTACCGGCCGTGGCAGAAGGTCTTCGACGTCGGCTTCCGCGTCCGCCTCGACGACTAGCCCCCCCCCCCCCCCCCCCCCCCCCCCCACACACACACACACCGGCGCGTGGCGTTCGGGAGGGTCGCGCTTGTCGCGACCGAGAAGGCCCGGCGCGCGCTGTACCCGCGCCAACCTATCGGGCGCACGGGAGGGTCGCAATTCATTGCGACCGAGGGGCCACGCCGGGCCGCCCTGCGCGCCCCGTTGGTAGGGGCCGACGTCCTCGGCGGCCCGCCCCGTACGCCCCGTGGTAGGGGCCGACGTCCTCGGCGGCCCGCCCCGCGCGCCCCGTTGGTAGGGGCCGACGTCCTCGGCGGCTCGCCCCGTGCGCCCCGTGGTAGGGGCCGACGTCCTCGGCGGCCCGCCCCGTGCGCCCCCGGCGCGTGGCGTCCTCCAGACCTCCAGAATTTGGCCAAACCTCATTTTGGAGGCCGGACGCGACAAGCGCGTCCCTCCCGTTTCGTGGGAAGGAGGACCGACGGACGCGACAAGCGCGTCCCTCCCGTTTCGTGGGAAGGAGGACCGACGGACGCG
>CAVEVC010000078.1:0-8011 GCA_963618935.1 Clostridiales bacterium CCNA10
GGGGGCGCCGAGCCGTTCGACGTCGACGTCGGCGAGGTCTCGCTGCGCCTGACGCGCGACCCGCTGCTGATCATCGTGCGCTGACGCCCAACTTTTAGCCGTGCGGGGCGTGGAAGGGCGGTGGCGATGTGGTATACTACCCTTCCATGGACAAAGCAATCATCACCGTCGTCGGCAAGGATACCGTGGGCATCCTCGCCAAGACCTGCACGTGCCTCGCCGAGAACGGCGTGAACATCCTCGACATCTCCCAGACGGTCCGCTCGGACTACTTCAACATGATGATGATCGTCGACGTCTCCCGCTGCGCGAAGCCCTTCGCCGACCTCGGCGCGGACCTCGCGGCGGTCGGCGCCGCCATCGGCCTCCAGATCAAGTGCCAGAAGGCCGAGATCTTCGAGAAGATGCACCGGATCTGAGCGCCATGATCAACATCGCCGAAGTCCTTGAAACGAACAAGATGATCCAGGACGAGAACCTGGACGTCCGCACGATCACGATGGGCGTGAGCCTGCTCGACTGCGCGGACGCGGACCTGGACGCCTGCCGACGGAAGGTCCACGCGAAGCTCGTGCGCCTCGCCGGCCGCCTCGTCCGGACGGGCGAGGAGATCGCGCGCGACTTCGGCGTGCCGATCGTCAACAAGCGCATCTCGACCACCCCGATCGCCCTCGTGGGCGCGGCCTGCTGCCGGACGCCCGCCGACTACGTCGCGCTTGCGCGGACGCTCGACGAGACGGCGCGCGAGCTGGGGGTGAACTTCCTCGGCGGCTACTCCGCCGTCGTCTCGAAGGGCATGACGCCGGCGGACGAGCGCCTCATCCGCTCGATCCCCGAAGCCCTCGCCGTCACGGAGCGCGTCTGCGCGAGCGTCAACGTCGGCTCCACGAAGACGGGGCTCGACATGGACGCGGTCCGCCTCATGGGCGAGATCGTGAAGGAGACCGCCGCGCGCACCGGGGACCGCGATTCGCTCGGCTGCGCGAAGCTCGTCGTCCTCTGCAACGCCCCCGACGACAACCCGTTCATGGCCGGCGCCTTCCACGGCGTCACCGAGGCGGACGCGGTCGTCAACGTCGGCGTCTCGGGGCCCGGCGTCGTCAAGTGCGCGCTGGAGCAGATCCGCGGCGCCGACTTCGAGACGCTGTGCGAGACGATCAAGCGGACCGCGTTCAAGATCACGCGCGTCGGCCAGCTCGTCGCCCAGGAGGCCTCGCGCCGCCTCGGCGTGCCCTTCGGCATCATCGACCTCTCCCTCGCCCCCACGCCCGCCGTGGGCGATTCCGTGGCGGACATCCTCAAGGCCATCGGCCTCGAGCACCCCGGCGCGCCCGGCACCACCGCCGCGCTCGCCCTCCTGAACGACCAGGTGAAGAAGGGCGGCGTGATGGCCTCGTCCTACGTGGGCGGGCTCTCCGGCGCGTTCATCCCCGTCTCGGAGGACCAGGGCATGATCGACGCCGTGGAGGCGGGCGCCCTCACGATCGAGAAGCTGGAGGCGATGACGTGCGTCTGCTCCGTGGGGCTGGACATGATCGCCGTTCCCGGCGACACCTCCGCCGCCTCCATCGCCGGCATCATCGCGGACGAGGCGGCCATCGGCATGGTCAACCAGAAGACGACCGCCGTGCGCATCATCCCCGTCGTCGGCAAGGCGGTCGGCGACGCCGTGGAGTTCGGCGGCCTCCTCGGCCACGCGCCCGTCATGCCCGTCAGCCGCTTCGCGTGCGACGCCTTCGTCGGCCGCCGGGGGCGGATCCCCGCGCCCATCCACAGCTTCAAGAACTAACCGGACACAACGATGCGCATCGCGAACCTCAAATCGGCGGCGGCGTTCGCCCTGGCCCTTGGCCTCGCCCTCTCCGCCCCTGCGGCCTGGTACTGGCCCTTCGACTTCGACCCCGACAGCACGAACAAGCCGCCGCGCCTCCACCGCCTCCTCGAAAAGGCGAACGAGTACATCGAGCTCGCCGAGGACGAGGCCCTCGACGGCAACGGCGACAAGGCCATCGAGAACTACCGCCTCGCCCTCAAGGAGCTGGACCGCGTGGAGGCGGAGAACCCCGACCGCGCCGAATCGCCCGAGTTCGCCCCCCTGCGCAACAAGCGCGCGACCTGCTCGGCGGCGATCGACTCGATCCGCTTCGCGCAGGTGAACGACAACGCACGCGCCGTCGCCGTCTCCAACACGTCCGGCCTGGAGCGGAAGTGGCGGATCAAGCACGGCCTCCAGACGCTGGCGGACGAGGCGTTCGCGAAGCGGGAGGCGGCGAAGACCAATGCGGCGGCGCAGGCTTCGTCGCCGGTTTCCGCCGCCGCCACCAACGCCCCGGCCGCGAAGACGCCGCCCGCCCCCGCTTCATACGGCGCGCGCCTGAAGGAGGCGCTGGCGGAGGTGCGCAGGGGCGACTACGCGGCGGCGGACCGTCTGCTGGAGGCCCTTGAAAAGGAACGCCCGGACGACCTCAACCTGCTCCTGATCCGCTCGGCCGCCCAGGCCGGCGCGGGGAGCCTCTTCGCCGCCCGCCGGACGCTGGAGCGGGCGATGAAGGCGCATCCGAAGTCCTATCTTCCCTGCTACAATCTCGCGAACCTCGTGCTGCGGCTCAACGAAGACCTCGCCGTCGCCCGCGACTACTACGAACAGGGGCGCGCGCTGGGCGGACCCCGAAACGAGGCCCTTGAACGGAGGCTGGACGCGAAATGAAAGCCTGCCTTCTTGCCGTCGCCGTCCTTTGTCTGGGGGGCGTCCTCCCGGCGGACGAAGCGCCGAACGCCGCCGTCGAGGTCCTTGCCAACGACGCGAAGGCCCCGCCCGCGCTGACCGCCGAGACGCCCGCGCCCGAGGTGCTGCGCATCTGCCGGGCCATGCTGCCGGCGCGTCCCGTCGAACTGAAGGGCTCGCTCATCCTCCGTTCGCGCAAGGGGATCGTCGCGCGTGCGTACGACTACCGGCTCGCCCTGCGGCGCGGGGCGGACGTTTCGCTCCTGACCATCCACCTGATGCCCCGGGGCGAGGCGAACGAGATCGCCTCCGTCACGGTGACGCGCCGCCCGGGCGTGCGCCCCGCCATCCGGCTGGCGAGGGCGGGCGCGGCGGAGGCCGAGATCGTCGACTCCCCGCTCGCGCGCGTGCTGGAGACGGACGTGACGTGGCTCGACCTCACCTTCGACTTCCTCTGGTGGCCGAACGCCGCCTACGAGGCGGACCGCGAGGGCGAGAGCGTCCACGGCCAGACGTGCGTCGTCATCCTCGTGAAGCCCGACGTGGCGATCGAGGGGCTGTCCGCCGTGCGGCTCTGGGTGGACAAGAAGACGGGCTGCCTCATGCAGGCCGAGCAGGTCGATGCGTCCGGCAGGCCCCTGCGCCGCCTGTGGGGGACGCGCGTCAAGAAGATGGACGGGCGGTGGATGGTGTCCGTGCTTGAAGTCGAAACGCTCGGCTCCCGCCACCGCACGAAGATCACCGTGGACGCCCTGCGCGACCTGTGAAGACCGGGCGGCGGGGGATCCGGTCTTGACCCGGATGCGCTTGCGGGGTAAAATATCCATTGCATTTCTAAACTGGCGAAAGGAGTCGTTCACATCATGAAGAAAGCCGTTAAGATTTCCCTTTGGGCGCTGGGGGGCCTCGTGGGCCTTGTCGTGCTGGCGCTCCTTTCGCTGCCGCTCTGGATCGGCCCCGCCGTGGCGTCCGTCGCGCGGAGCGTCGTGCCGTCCTACACGGGATGCGGCTTCCGGCTTGAATCGTTCCGGCTCAATCCGTTCACGGGAAGCCTGCGGCTCGTCGAGGCGCATCTCGCGAACCCGGCGGCGTTCAAGCAGCCCGAGGCGTTTGGCGTCTCGACGGTGCGCGTGGACGTGGCGGTGGGCTCGCTCTTCACCTCCACCATCCACGTGCGCGAGATCGCGGTCGAGGGGGCGTTCGTGGGATACTACAGCGTGGACGGCACGAACAACTTTGCGGCGATCGCCGCGAACGTCCAGGAGAAGATGGGGCCGGGCGAGGTGGAGACGGCCAAGGACGAGGCGGAGGGCGGGCAGAAAGCGTCGAAGAAGGTCGTCATCGACCGCTTCCGCCTTGTCGGCACGCGCGTGAACCTCGGCATGCTGCCGCTCGCGATTCCCGACCTTGAGCTGACGGACATCGGCAAGGAGTCTGGCGGCGCGACGTTCGCCGAGGTCCGCGACGCCGTGTGGCAGAACATCGCGAAGTTCTTCACGGGCGTCGGCGATGCCGCCGCAGACCTGATCAAGGGGACGGGCGCGGCCGCCGCGGGGATTGTCAAAGGGGCCGGCGAGACGGCGACGGGACTTGTTCAGGGGGCCGGCGAGACGGCGACCGGCCTTGTCAAGGGCGCGGTGGACGGCGTTGGCACGGCCTCCGGCAAGACGACCGAGGCATTGGGCAAGGGCGTGAAGGACGCCGCAGAGGGGCTGCGCAAGCTCAATCCCTTCGGGCGGTAGGCAAGGCGGTGTCCGGGACGGTCCATCTGGTTGGCGTCGGGGGCGTGGGCATGAGCGCCCTCGCCCAGGCGCTGCTGGACGCGGGGGCCGCGGTGACGGGGGCGGACCGCGCGCTCGGCGGCGGGCCCGGCGCGCGGCCGGCGGTTCTCGCGACGCTCGCGCGCGCGGGCGTGCCCCTCTTCCCGGACGACGGGTCCGGCATCGGGCCCGACACCGCGCGCGTCGTCGTCTCCACGGCGGTGGAGGAGACGAACCGCGACCTCCAGCGCGCGCGGGCGCGCGGCATCCCCGTCGTCCATCGCGCCGCCGCGCTTGCGGAACTGCTGGCGCCGCGCCGCCTCGTCGCGGTGGCCGGCACGTGCGGCAAGTCCACCGTCACGGCCATCCTCGGCCATCTTCTCGCGGAGAGCGGGTTCGACCCCGTCGTCGTGAACGGCGCGCAGGTCGTCGGCTGGGACGCGGGCGGCACGCGCGTCGGCTCCGCGCGGAAGGGGACGGGCGCGTATGCCGTCGCCGAGGTGGACGAGAGCGACAAGTCGCTCGTCGCGTTCAGGCCCTACGCCGCCGTCGTCACGAACGCCTCCGCCGACCACTATTCCAAGGCGGAGATGGACGCGGTCTTCGACGCCTTCGTGCGCGGGGCGCCGGGGCCCGTGGTCGATGGCCGCCGCACGCCGATCGTCCCTTCCGCCGTCGCCCGCACGGTTCCGCTTCCCGGCGAACACAACGCCGTGAACGCAGAATGCGCGCTGCGCATGGCGGCGGCGCTGGGGGCGGACCCGGCGCGCCTCGCCGCCGCGATCCGCACGTTCCCCGGGGTCGAACGCCGCCTGCAGCGGGTGGGGACCTGCGGCGGGGCGGCCGTCTACGACGACTACGCGCACAACCCGGAGAAGCTGCACGCGATGCTCACGACGCTGCAGGCGGCGTACCCGAAGGGCGTGGCCGTGGCGTGGCGTCCGCACGGCTACGCGCCGCTCCGGAAGATGCTGGAGGCGCTGGCGGCGATGTTCCGCGCGGCGCTTCGTCCGTGCGACGAACTGCTCGTGCTGCCCGTCTACGACGCCGGGGGCACGACGGACCGCTCGCTCAATTCGGATGCGCTCGCGGCGCGGCTGAACGCTTCGCCCGTGCGGCTCGTTGAAGGTCTTGAAGACGCGGAGGCGCACCTCCGCACGCACGCGCCGGCGTTCGGCGCATTGGTTGTGGCCGGCGCGCGCGACCCGGGGCTTCCGGTTCTCGCCCGCCGCCTCGCGGGAAAGGAATGAAGACGATGAAACTGAACCTCGTGTTCGCGCTCGCCGCCGTGCTGGCGGCTTCGCCCCTCTTGCCGGCTGCCGCCGCGGAGGAGAAGGAGAAGAAGGACGCCGCGGCCGCCGAGGCGGCGGGCCCCACGCCGGAGCAGCTGAAGGCGCGCAAGGCGAAGAAGCCCTCCTACACCAAGTTCGCCGAGGCGCAGGCCATGGCGGAAAGGTGCGCCCAGCCCCTCGTCGTGGCGCTTCTGCCCGAAGGCCGCCCGGACCTCCAGTTCTTCAAGCAGAAGATCCTCAACCGCAAGGAGTTCCTCAAGGACTTCGCAAAGGCGAACTGCGTCCTCGCGTTCATGAAGATCAAGCCGGACGGCAAGGACGCGAAGAAGATCGACACGCGCGGCCTGAAGGAGCCCGAGATCAAGTTCCTGGAGAACTTCGCCGTCTCGGAAAAGGCCGTCGCGCAGGCGAAGCAGCAGAACAAGGACGAGCCGAAGTTCACGGACATGAAGTGCTACCCGGCCGTGATCTGCGTGGACGCAACGGGCCAGAAGGAGCTCTTCCGCCTCGCGGACTACGACAAGGAGGGCGGCTTCGGCGTGTGGCTCTCGCAGGTCGTCGACCATTTCCGCGCGGCCGGCGTCGAGCCTGTCGTCTCGGAACTCGTGAACAAGATCATCGAGAACCCCGACGACCCCAAGAAGTGGAAATAGCCCGATGTCCGCAGGCGCCTCTCCGTTCGACTACCCCCGGTGCCGCCTCGTGCGGGGCTCGCAGGCCTCGCTCGACGCGGCGCTCGCGCGCTTCCACGCCCAGCCCGTCGATGAGGTGCGCCTCGCCGGGCGGAGCGGGTGGCCCGCTCGGCGCACGACGCTCGCCGCCGAGGCGTCCGTGGCCGGAAAGGGGACGTATCGCGGGCGCGAGCGGCGCACGCTCACCTTCGCGCCGTCGACGAGGCCGGGATGGTGGATCCGGCGCACGGACCTGCCGGAGCAGCTGGACACCGCCGTCGACATCGCGAACCTCTGGGAGTCCGCCGGGCGCCTCGTGCTGCGCAGCGGCTCCGCCCACAACTACCTGCGCATGGTGGAGCACATCGTCGCGCTCAAGGGCGGGCTCGGCCTCGACGACGTGGTGCTGAAGACGAACTCGGGCGACCCGCCGCTCTTCGACGACTCCTCCCTTCCGCTGGTCGAGGCCGTCCGGCAGGCCGGCATCGTCGAGGCGGACGCGGCGGCGTCCTACGTCACCGTGAGGGAGCCGCTGGCCTTCGGGGGCGCGCGCGGCGACTTCCTCCTCTTTCTGCCGGACGACGGTTCGCGGCGCCTGCGCCTCGACGTGGCGATCAGCTGGAACACGGTCATCGGCGACCAGCGCATCGTCTTCGACGTGACGCCCGAGACGTTCCGGTACGGCTCCTACGCCCGCACGAACGCGACGCACCGCCAGTTCCAGATCGTGAAGCTCTTTGGCTGGACGCGCGCCGACTGGCGCCACCTCGGCTACGACATGAACAACATCCTCATCCACGGGCATCGGAAGTGGTACAACGAGCCGCGCTTCCCGCTTGCGGGGACGGACAAGTTCCTGGAGCCGGTGTGGCACCGCGCCACGCTCGACCTGCTCGCGGCCCTCACGCTGACGGGCCCCGACCGCTTCGTCGGCACGGTCGTCTCCTACCGCGCCGGCCACACGCAGGACTGCGACGCCGTCCGCGCCCTCTACCGCAACGACCTGCTCGTGACGGCCTAGCCCGCCCTCCACAACACGTAGCCGTCCCCAAAAAAATACACGCCCTGAAAGGCGCCCTCTCCCTCTCCCGGTTCCAGGGCGCGCAACAACGGCCCTGCGCGCGATGTACCCGCGCCGCCCTCGGCGCGTGGCGTTGGTAGGGGCCGACGTCCTCGGCCGCCCGCAATCAGGTTTTGAAATCACCTCTACGGAAGAAGCGAAAATCTGCGCGCGGATTCTGTTCGGTCGGTTTCGCTGTCCGGCGGGAGGGACGCGCTTCAGCGCGTCCGCCGTCAGGCGACGGCGGACGCACAGACGTCAGCCGTGGCGGTAGCCGCATTTCGGGCAGACGCCTCGCTCGTTGAGCGCGATGCCGCAGAGCGGGCAGCGCTTCAGGCCCGACTCCGGGCGGAACTCCGCCGAGGCGGCGTTGTCGCCGCTCGAGAAGGCGATCCTCACGATCGGCAGCTTGTCCTTGAGCAGCTCGTACACCATGCGGATCATGCCTTCGACCGTCATCGTCTCCTTCGTGACGACGACGCGGCAGTCGGGCATCGCCTTGC
>CAVEVC010000079.1:0-5645 GCA_963618935.1 Clostridiales bacterium CCNA10
CGCTCCACCGCATCGTCCTCGTCTTCCACGGCGGCGACGTGGCGCTCTGCGAAGAAGTCTGACGCGGCAAGACCTGGCGCGGCGTCACGACGCCAGCGTGCGGTAGAGGGCGAGCGTCGAGGCGCACATCTTCGCGACGGAGAAGTTCGCGCGCACGGAGGCGAGGGCGGCGGCCTGGACCTGCGCCCGGCGTTCGGACGAAAGGTCGAGGATGTCGTCCAGCTTCGCGGCAAGCGCGGGGGCGTCGCCGGGCGGGACGAGCCAGCCGGTCCTGCCGTCCTCGATCGTCTCGCACGCGCCGCCGTGGGCGGTGGCGACGACGAGCCGCCCCATCGCCTGGGCTTCGGGGATCGTGCGGCCGAACGCCTCGGGCTGGGCGGAGGAGGCGTTCACGACGATGTCGCTGAGGGCATAGACCTTCTGCATTTCGCGGGTGTGGTCTCGGAAGACGACCTGCGTCTCGTCGGGGAGGCGGGAGGCGAGTGCGCGGAGGTGGTCCGAATAGTCGGTTCGCCCCTGGTCGGACCCGATGAAGAGGACGCCGATGCGCTTGTGGCGCATGCGGGCGAGGGCGTCGAGGAAGACGGTCTGGCCCTTCCAGAAGGTGAGGCGGCCGGGAAGGGTGATGATCGGCAGGTCCTTCGGGAAATGGTAGTGGGCACACTTCTTCTGCTCGGCCTGTTCGGGCGTGACGGCGTCGGGACGGAAGAGGTCGGTGTCCGCCCCGCGTGGGATGCAGACGAGCCGTGCGGGGTCGGGATGGTAGGTCTCCAGGACGTGCCGCCGCACGTAGTCCGAGACGCAGATGGTGCGCAGGCCCTTCAGCATGACGCGGTTGTAGGGGATCTTGAGGGCGTTCGGCTTCGTTCCGTAGACGCCGTGGAAGGTCGAGATCCACGGGATGCCACACCTTTTCGACGCCCAGTATGTGGACCAGGCCGGCGCGCGCGATCGGACGTGCAGCAGGGTGAACCCCTCCCGTTTCGCGAGGTCGGCGAGGCGGGCCGCGTTCCGGCGGAGCGTGAAGGGGTTCTTGCTCATGAGCGGCAGGGTGAAGTGGGGAATCTCCAGCTCGTCGAGCAGCTTGACCATGGGGCCGCCCTGCGAGGCGACCGCGTTCGCGATGCCCGCGTCCCGGAGGGCCCGCGCGATCTCGATCGTGCCCCGTTCGACGCCCCCCATCTGAAGGGACGGCAGAATCTGCAGAATCTTCATGGCCGCCAGTATAGCACAATCCATTCCGATTGCGGGGGCGGCGTGGTTTTGGTATACTGTCCTCCACGTTAATTTTGGAGGCATCATGGGCGGATTTTGCGGCGTGATTTCACGCGAAGACTGCGTTACGGACCTGTTCTTCGGCATCGACTACCATTCCCATCTGGGGACGCACCGCGGCGGCATGGCGGTGCTGGAGCCCGACGGGAAGTTCCTGCGGGCGATCCACAACATCCAGAACGCGCCGTTCCGCACGAAGTTCGAGCAGGACTTCGCCCATTTCCACGGGCGCGCGGGCATCGGCGTCATCTCCGACACCGATCCGCAGCCGCTCGTGATGGAGTCCCATCTCGGCGTCTTCGCGCTCGTGACGGTGGGGCTCGTCGCGAACATGGAGGCGCTGAAGAACGAGCTCTTCGAGAACCGCCACGCGCAGCTCCAGTATTCCACGACCTCCGGCGCGCTGGGCCCGACGGAGCTCGTCTCGGCGATTATCGCCTCGCAGGACACGATCGTCGACGGTCTCCGGCGCGTCCAGGAGGCGGTCGAGGGCAGCCTCTCGCTGCTGCTCGTGACGTCGGACGGCACGTTCTACGCGATGCGCGACCGCTACGGCCGCACGCCGGTCGTCCTCGGGCGGCGCGACGGCGCGATGATCGCGGTGCAGGAGTCCTGCGCGCTCGCGAACCTCGGCTACGAGCACCTGCGCGACCTCGGCCCCGGCGAGGTCGTCGTGATGGCGCCGGACGGCGCGCGCACCGTCGTCGAGCCCGGCGACACAATGGCCATCTGCTCCTTCCTCTGGGTCTACTACGGCTACCCGGCCTCCTCCTACGAGGGGCGCAACGTGGAAATGGCGCGCTACCGCTGCGGCGGCTTCCTCGCGCGCCGGAACCCCGTGGAGGCGGACAGCGTGGGCGGCGTGCCCGACAGCGGCACCTCCCACGCCCTCGGCTACGCCCACGAGGCCGGCCTCAAGTACGCGCGCCCGTTCGTGAAGTACACCCCCACCTGGGCGCGCTCCTTCATGCCGGGCGACCAGCGCCAGCGCGACCGCGTGGCCTCGATGAAGCTCATCCCCATCCCCGGCCTCATCCGCGGCAGGCGCCTCGTCTTCTGCGACGACTCCATCGTGCGCGGCACGCAGCTCGGCAACCAGGCGAAGCGCCTCTACCACTACGGCGCGAAGGAGGCGCACATGCGCATCGCCTGCCCGCCCCTCCTCTACGGCTGCCGCTTCCTCAACTTCTCGCGCTCGAAGAGCGTCTACGACCTCATCACGCGCCGCTACATCCGCGAGCAGGAGGGGGCGAACGAGGAGGCGAACATCGCGAAGTACCAGGACCCGGACTCCTCCGAGTACAAGGGCATGGTCGAGTACATCCGAAAGAACCTCGGCCTCACCTCCCTCGCCTACCAGCGCCTGGACGACCTCGTGGCGGCCATCGGCCTGCCGAAGGACAGGATCTGCACCTACTGCTTCGACGGACGCGATCCGTCGCTGGCGGGGACCTGCCCCAGCTGCCCCCACGCACAGAATAATAGTTAAGTGATTAAGTAGTTAAGTCGTTAAGTTGGTTAGGCATTAAGCGGTTAAGACATCCTGGACACGAGGAATTATGGCAGAAGAAGTCAAAGAGAAGCTGCTGGAAGTCGAAGAGGTGAGCCAGCGGATCGCGGGCCTGAAGCAGCGCGTCGCCGAGATGGCCGACTACGTGAAGATCGCCGACCGCCGCGCGAAGCTGTCCGCCCTGGAGGCGAAGCAGGCCGAGCCCGAGTTCTGGAACAACCAGGCGAAGGCCAAGGAGGTCATCGCCGCGACGAACGCCGAGCGCGCGTACGTGGGCCCGTTCGACGCGCTCACGAAGACCGTCGAGGACGCCGCCGTCATGCTCGAGCTCGCCGAGATGGAGGAGGGCCCCGCGCAGCAGGCCGCGCTGAAGGACACGATGGCGGAATGCGACCGGGCCGACGAGTTCTTCGGCAAGCTCCGCATGCAGTCCCTGCTCGGCGGCAAGTTCGACGCCTGCAACGTCTTCGTGAAGCTCCACGCCGGGCAGGGCGGCACCGAGGCGTGCGACTGGGTGGCCATGCTCTACCGCATGTACCAGCGCTACGCCGAGGAACAGGGCTGGAAGGTCGAGGAATACGACCAGCAGCCCGGCGAAGAGGCCGGCCTCAAGGACGTCTACTTCCGCATCGAGGGCCCCTACGCCTACGGCACGATGAAGGCCGAGCGCGGCATCCACCGCCTCGTGCGCATCTCCCCGTTCGACGCGAACAAGCGCCGCCAGACCTCCTTCGCCTCCGTCGAGACGGTCGCCGAAATCGCCGACGACATCGACGTGGAGATCAAGGACGAGGACCTGCGCATCGACACCTACCGATCCGGCGGCGCGGGCGGCCAGCACGTCAACAAGACGGACTCCGCCGTGCGCCTCACCCACCTGCCCACCGGCATCGTCGTGGCCTGCCAGAAGGAGCGCTCGCAGCACATGAACAAGGAAAAGGCCCTGAACATGCTGCGCGCCCAGCTCTACGAGTACTACGAGGACCAGAAGCGCGCCGAGATGGACCGCTTCTACGGCGCGAAGTCCGCCAACGGCTGGGGCTCGCAGATCCGCTCCTACGTCTTCTGCCCCTACACGATGGTCAAGGACCTCCGCACCGAGGTCGAGACCTCCGACGTCAACGCCGTCATGGACGGCCACATCCAGCCGTTCATCGAGGCCTGGCTCCAGCAGCAGGCGACGAAGGGCAGGTAGGCCGCGCCATGAACATGCTCGCCATTGACCGTTCGACGGACACGCAGAGCGTCGCCGTGGCGAAGGACGGCAAGGTCGTCGGCCGCGTCTTCGCGGGCCTGGACGCGCGCAGCGCCGCGTGGCCGCTGAAGGTCCGCGACTTCCTCTCGGCCAACGGCCTCGCCGTGACCGACCTCGACCGGATTCTCGTCGGCCAGGGCCCCGGCTCCTTCGCCGGCATCCGCGCGGCCCTCGCCTTCGCCCAGGGCCTGTCCCTCGGGAACACGGCGCGGGCGACGGAGGTCGTCGGCCTGCCCTCGACCTATGCGCTGACGCGCGCGGGCGCCCGCACGGCCGTTGTCGGCGATGCCCGCCGCGACCGATTCTGGGTCGTCCTCTACGAGGGCGTCGCGTGCGTGAAGGACTTCGCCCTCGTCGCGAAGGACGAACTCGCGAACGCGGTGCCCGAGCACTACGCGGTCGTCACGCCGGACGGCGCGCGCATCGAACAGTTGCTCCAGGGCGTCTTCGGCCACCACTACAAGGGTTCGCTCGTGCCGCTCGCGCAGCGCCTCGCCGAGGTCGCGCTCGCCGAACCGGCCCTCCCGAAACCCGAGCCGCTGCCGCTCTATCTGCAGCCCGCCGTGCGCGCATGAGCCGCCCGCCCGCCAAAAGACGCTTTTTACCCGGATTTCCCATTGACCGCCACCTCGGCGTTTGGTATACTTTCTCCCGTTCCTTTTCAAAGGGCTATTAGCTCAGTTGGTTAGAGCGCTTCCTTGACATGGAAGAGGTCAGTAGTTCGAATCTACTATAGCCCACCATCCGTTTGCGTGCAAAACAAACGGTTTTCGCGAGTTTCCATTCAGCTTGCGGAAACGCCCGATGAGGGGTGTGGGGTGATTTACAACACTTTACAACACTCGGCGGGTTCGTTGCCCCCCACCAAAGGGGCGGAAAGTGTGCGCACAAATGAAGATGAAGCAAACGGGGTCCGTGTTCGACAACCACGGCCTCTGGTACTACTCCGTCCAGCTGCCAGGCGAAAAGAAGCGGCGACAGGTGCCGCTCCGCGCCCCTGGCGCAAAGCACACCATGCGGACGGACAGGCCGCGCAGGATGGCGGAGGAAGCCGCCGCGCGGTACTGGGAGGAACATACCCGCCAGATCAGGCGGCACGACCCGGCGGGCGTTTCCGTCTCCGAACTGTGCGCCCTCTGGGCCGATCACTGCCGCGAATACTACTCGAAGGACGGCAGGCCGACGTCCGCCGCGACGAACATGATCCTCGGCCCCCGCCAGTTCCGCGAACTGTACGGCAAGGCGGCCGTTGCGGAGCTCACCCACGCCGACATGCTCCGCCTGCGCGACGCGCTCGTCCGCTCCGGGGTCGGACGCTCGACCGTGAACCGCCGCCTGTGGCGCGTGAAATACATGATCGCATGGGCTCTGGACGAGGCCCTCGTCCCGGCGGCGGTCAAGGCGGAACTCACGCAGGTCAAGGGCGTCAAGCGCGGGCGCACGGCCGCCCCGGAACGCCGGCCCGTCTCGTCCGTGGACGACGCGACGGTCTCCGCGACGGTCGCGGCGATGATGCCGAACACGGCGGACATGGTGCGCCTCCACCGCGTCACGGGCATGCGCCCGTGCGAACTCTGCGCCCTGCGCTGGTCGCTGATCGACACC
>CAVEVC010000080.1:0-19944 GCA_963618935.1 Clostridiales bacterium CCNA10
CGTGAGGACACGCGCCCTCCCGCACGATCAATCCATTTTGTTGCCGCTTCTATAGTACGGAGATTCTTTGACGCGCGGAAGATTTGATGGAAGATTCTCTCGCGCGATTGACGCGGGGAGGTGGGAACGTGTATAATGAACGTGATTTTAACGCCACTCTCAAGTGGGCGTGGCGGAAAAACGCGAAAGGAAAAACCTATGCAGAGAAGATCGTTTCTGAAGCTGGCAACAGCGGGAAGCACGCTGGCGCTCTTCAACATTGGGCATGCGTCGCCGCGCGCGAAGACGGTTGCGGCGGGGCGGCGCGTCCGCGTGGCGCTGATCGGCTGCGGCCTTCGGATGCGCGTCCTGACGACGAAGTGCGAGGACGCGGAGCTCGTCGCGCTCGTCGATCCCGACCGCCGCGCGCTGGACGCCATCCGCCCGCACCTCTGCAAGCTGTATCCGGGGCGCGGCTACGAGAAGATTCCCGCGTTTTCCGACTACCAAGAACTCTTCGCGAAGATGGCGGACGGCATCGACGCCGTCATCATCGCGACGAACCAGCAGCAGCACGCGCTCCCCGCGCTCCTTGCGATGGCGCATGGCATCCACGTCTACGTCGAGAAGCCGATCGCCTACTCGATCGAGGAGGCGGACCTGCTGCTGAAGGCGGCGGAGAAGTCCGGCGTCGTCACGCAGTGCGGCCACCACGGCATCTCCTCGCCGATCTTCGCGCAGACCGTCGAATACATCCAGAGCGGCGCCATCGGGCAGGTACACGACGTGTGGTGCTACGACGACCGCATCAACTCCCAGGCGGCCGTGCCGCCGGACGCGCCCGTGCCGGAGGGGCTGGACTGGGACAAGTGGGTGGGCCCGGCGGCGATGCGCCCCTACAAGCCCTGCTACGGGCCCCACCGGTGGTACGACTGGAAGGGCTTTGGCAACGGCAACATCGGCAACATGGGCAACCACCTCATGGCCGCCCCGTTCCTCGCCCTGCGCCTGAACGAGGTCAATCCCGTGAGCGCCGAGCTGCTGGACCAGCGCGAGGGCGCGCCGGGCTCGTGGCCGCTCCGCCAGACGATCGACTTCGCGTTTCCCGCCCGCGCGGGCCTGGACCCCGTCACGATCCACTGGTGGGACGGCATCAAGGACGGCGTGCCCGTCGATGCCGCGCACCAGAACCCCATCGGCATCGCCACGAAGCGCGAATACCAGAACCTGCCGCCCATCGTCGAGGAGCTGGAGAAGAAATACAACCTCCCGCTCGGCCAGATCGGCGCGCTCTGGGTGGGCGAAAAGGGGATCATCTGGCACAACGACTTCTGCACGGCGATGCAGTTCGTGCCGTCCTCGCTCAAGAAGGGCATCAAGCGGCCCACGCCCTGGCTGCCGCGCGTCAAGAAGAGCCACGTCCACGAATTCTTCGCGGCCATCCGCGAGGGGCGCCGCGCGAACGCGGACTTCCGCTTCGGCGTGCCGCTCGTGAAGACCGTCCTGCTTGGCAACGTCCTTGCCCAGACGGGGAAGTGCAAGCTGCTGTGGGACGGCCACCGGGCGACGAACAACGCGGCGGCGAACGCCTTCACGCGCACGACCTACCGTCCGGGCTGGGAACTCCCCAAGGTGTAAGGTGTAGCGGACGGGGCGCGCGCGGGATCTGCCGGCTTCCTACGCCTTTTCGGATTCGGAGGGGTCCAGGATGCCGGCGGCCCGAAGGGCGGCGGCGATGCGGGCGCGCGTCCTGTTGACGACCGCCGTGCCGAGGAGGGAGAGCGCGCGCTTGGGATCGGGATCGGCTTCGGCCTCGATGCCCGCCGCGTGGAGGACGGCGTTGACGAGGGCCGTCTGCCTGGGCGTGATGACGTCGCGCGCCAGCGCAAGGGCGCGCGAGGCGAGTCCGCCCGCGGCGGGGACGTCCTTTGTGTCGTGGAGGTATCTGAGGGCCTGTGCCAGCGTTGCCCGGCCGACGACCTGCTCGATGGTCTCGGTGGGGATGCCCGCCTCCAGCGCCAGAAGGCAGAACGCCGGTCGGAAGGAGCGCCAGCCGTAGAGACTTGTCCGCCGGGGCGCGCCTTTGGCGGCCCGGCGCGTCAGCTGGATGAGGTCGGCCGTGGTTCGGCGGGGCTGTGCAAGGGGGGGCTTTCCAGGGCGGAGGCGGCGCCCGACGAGGGTTTCGACGGTGTGGAGGTCTTCCGAGCACTGTCCCTTGCTGCGGCCCGTGACGGCGGCGATCTGGGAGTAGCTGCGCCCTTCCTGGAAGAGGCGGTAGGTCGTGGCGATGCGGTCGGCCTTCTGGGGGGCAAAGCCCGCTTTCTGGATGAGGGCCATGACGTCCGGGACGGGCTGGAGGGGCTTCGCCTCATCCGGCTTGGCGGGGAGGGGCGCGGCAGTGAGGGCCTGGCCGATGCAGGCCTTCGCCCCGGTCAGGAGGGCCCCCCGCAGCGAGGGCACGCCGTGTTCGTTTCGGGAGTTGTACCGCCGAGCCGCCTCCGGGAAGACAAAGACGCGGCTCTTGCCGCACGATGCGCGCTGTTTCTCAAGAACGGCGCGGAGAGGCGGTAGAATGGGCAGTTTGACGGTTCGATGTGCGGTTGTGGCGGGAACGGTGACGCATCCCGCCGCGAGATCGACGGCGGACCATCTGAGGTTGCAGAGATTGCCGAGGCGGAGGCCGGTGTAGGCGGCGGCGGTGAGCAGCGGATGGAGAAGGGCGTTGCGGCGCGCGGCGTCGAGAATCGCCTTCAGCTGGTTCCGCGTCAAGGGGCCCCGTGCGGAGACAGGGACGTCTAGAGGGGTGTTCTCGGGCATGGTTCTCGATTCTTCCGTGCGGTTCTGCAAACGGCACGGACTGTGGACAAGGGCCAGTATAGCACACCGACCCGGTCTCCACAAGGACCGCTCTTTTGGACAGCCGTGAGATTTCACTGCGTAAGATTCCACGGCGCCCGCCCGCGCCCGTAAGTGAATGTCCATGAGGAGAGCCGTTAGCGGGATGCGCAGGGAAATCTCATTTATTGTTTCGGCAATTGATTGTGTCGATTCCGCTGGGAGGGCGGCTGTCCCCAGCCGCCGTATTTGCGGCGCGTGAGGGCACGCGCCCTCCCGCACGGTCAATCCATTTTGCTGCCGCCTCTATAGGAACGAGGGGGCGGACTGTGAGGGATTTCGCTTCGGAACGCCAAATCTCCATCGGAGGTTGGCGGTCCTCTCGGACGTGCGGACGCGGCAAGCGCGGCACGCCCGATCGAATCTGCACGTAAAACTGACAAAATTGCAATTTACCCCCCCCCATAATCGTAATTGTAATTTTATATTGACTTTACGTCTCAAATATGCAAAACTGGCTTCGTGCGGCGGAAGTCCTTGGGGCGCGTAATGGACGCATCTCCTTCCGGCGCATGGCAAGGAGGAGCGTGCAATGGGCAAGAGGATCTGTCTCGCGGCGTGGATGGCCGCGGCGGGGGCGGCGGCCGCCGCGACGACGTGGACGTTTACGCCCACGGTAAAGGACGGCAACGGCTGGTGGCATTTCGGCAATGCCCAGAACTGGCGGGACGCGGCGGACGCGACGGGCCTGCCGCAGGAGGGCGACCGGATCGAGTGCCTCGTCCGCCCCGACCACTGCATCGCGGCCAACCACGGCGTCTATCTGGCGCGCGTCTATTTCGGGCCCGCCAACACGCAGGCTGTCGGGTGGAACGGCTTCTACCTGAAGGAAAGCGCCGCGGCGGGCGACGGCTTCGTCTACGCGCCGGCCACGGCGGGCTCCATGTGGTGCGGCCTCTACCTCGACGGCACGGTGACGCTGGACGTCCAGCAGGCGGTGACGCTGACGTTCCAGCAGGGCATACGCGGGCGCGACGCCGCGCACGCCGGGCGGTTCGTGAAGACCGGACCCGGCGCGATCTACGTGGAGGACATCGACGGGTGGCATTTCAAGGATCTCAGCGGCGGCGTCATCCGCGAGGGGCGGTTTGGGCTTTCCATGAAGGCGCCCATGAAGGTGGCGGGAAAGGACTTCTTCTTCGACGGCACGGCGGGCGAGGCGTGGCTGCTGCTGCGCAGCCCCTCGTCGAGCAGCCCCGTCGTCCTTACGCATGAGTTCGTCGACGGGCACATCCACACGGCCACGAACCGCCTGCCGCTGGAGGGGCATGGCCTCACGGACGACGGCCGGGGGCACACGCTTGTCCTCTCGGGCGCCTCGCCCGTCGACGAGCAGTATTTCGAGGGCCAGCTCGCGGGCGCGCTGAACTTCGTCTGGAACCCGTCGGACGCGGCGAAGGCGTTCCGCTTCGCGCGCGCAAGCTCCCCCTCCACCGGGACGCTCACCGTCTCGAACGGCGTCGTGCGCCTGACGGACGGCGCGACGTTCACGGGCCTCTCCCGCCTCGCGGTGGGGGCGACGGCGACGTTCGAGGTGGCGGAGACGGCCGGGGCGCTGGAACTGAAGCTGCTGACGCTCGCGGCGGGCGGGCGGCTCGACGTGGCGGCCGGGCAGACGGTGCGGGCCAACACCATCTGGCAGGACGGGCGGAGCCTGCCCGACGGCAGCTACACCGCCTCCGACGTGGACTGGCTGACGGGCGGGGGCACGGTCGTGGTGGACCGCTACCGCGGCACCTACGGCGCGAACCAGCTCGTCCTCACGGTCCCCGACGGCGCCACGCAGACGCTGGAGGAGGCGCTGGCGGCCTACAACGCCGCCGAGGGGACGGCCTATGCGTTCGACGACCTCAACGGCGGCGACCTGAAGGACTGGACGCTCGTGAAGCGCGGCGCGGGCACGCTCCGGCTCGTCTCCACGAACGCGAGCTTCGTCGGCACGGTGCATCTGGAGGCGGGCGTCGCCAACGTCGTCGCGCGCTACGGCCTCGGCAAGGGCGCGGCCGACGCGGGGCCCGTCTACGTCCATGCCGGCGCCACGATGCTCTGCGAGCACCCGGCGCCGACCGCGGGGACGGACTTCCGCAACGGCGACCGCATCGTCCATGTCGCGGGCACGGGCGTGGACGGCGCGGGCGCGCTGCGGGGCACGGGCGGCTGGATCGCCTACGGCACGCGGCCGATCTTCGGCTATGAGATCGTCCTCGACGACGACGCCCTCGTCGTCCAGGGGCCCTGGTATCGCCCGGCGACCGTGCTGACGCTGAACGGCTACACCTTGACGCTGAAGGCGGCGGCGGGCTGGGATCCCGTCCACTTCAGCAAGGTGCAGGGCGACGGGCGGCTTGTGCTGGACGCCTGCCAGGCGCGCGAGACGGTTGAGTTCACGGGCGTCGCCCCGGGCAACGCGGTCGAGTTCCGGAACGGGGCCGGCTTCCGCTTCTGGTCGAGCACGGGCGTGACGGGCGCCGTCGGGTCCTGGCCGTTCCTCTTCACGGGCGCGACGACCTACCTCTACGGCGACTGCGACGGCCGGCGCGAGCAGGGCGTGAACACGCTGAAGGGCCCCGTGCGGATCGACGGCACGCTGCAGCAGAGCAGCCAGGGCAACACGGACTATTCCGCCATCTTCCTCGAGGGCCCGGTCTCGGGGGACGGCCGCATCGCCGTCGCGTCGAACAGCGAGAACAACTACTTCCACCTCCTCAACCCCGCGAACACGTTCACGGGCGGCGTGCTGGTGCAGCGCGGCGTCCTGTGCGTCTACGGGGACGGCACGCTGCCGCCGACGGGGACGCTGGACGTCGAGAGCTCGCAGGACCTCACCCGGCAGGACAAGCCGCTTCAGATGTGCGACTTCTACGGCGTGCAGCTGCTCGGCGCGGAGGCCTGCACGCTGCCGCCGCTCCGCCTGCGCGGCACGAAGGACGTTTCGCGCGTGCAGGGCGGGCGCGGCGCGTGGCGGTCGGTCGTGAAGGAGGGCGCGAACACGGCGGCCTACTACTCGGAGGCGGGCGCGCCGCTCCTGGAGGTCCGGGAAGGGACGTTCAGGCTGCCGCGCGGCGCGGCCCCCGGCCTGTGGGAGGGCGTGACGCTGTGCGCGGACGCGGCGGCGGCCCAGGAGGCGGTGGCGGGCGACGCCTGCGCGACGAACTATGCGACGCGCGGCCCGACGTCCGCGAACCAGGTCCCCTGCGACCTGCCGGTCGCCCCCGCCGAGCGGCGCCTCCTCACCTACACGGGCTATATGTGGAACCGCACGGGCGCGGCGAAGACCGTCACGTTCGCGCAGTCGATGCGCGGCCTCGCCCGCCTCAAGGTGAACGGCGAGACGGTGATCGACGCGACGGCCGGCTCGACGCGCACGGCGGCGCAGGCGGTCCTCCGGCCGGGCGCGAACGCCTTCGAGTTCCGCGCGAACAACTGCCAGCCGTCCTACACGGACGTGGAGGAGAAGGCGGGCACGTGGAGCAGGTTCATGGGCCTTGCGTGGGACGACGAGGGGCGCGCGCCGTCCTCGCCGCTCACGACGAACAGCTTTGCGCGCCTCGTCGATCCGGGCGACGGGTCGCTCTTCACGCGCACGGCGTCGCCGGCGGAGGGCCTGCCCGCCTTCGACGCGATCCGCCTCGGCGAGGCGGGGACGCTCGACCTCAACGGCAACGCCTACACGGCGCAGGACCTCTCCGGCGGCGGCACGGTCCTCAGCTCGGCGACGGACGCCGACGCGGCGCCGTCGCTCACGCTCCGCACGCTCACCGTGAACGCCGGCGCGCGGGAGACCCTGCGCGTGCAGGTGCCCGTCCTGTTCGCGGACGGCTTTGCGCTGGCCGTCACGAACGCCGCGCAGGCCGTGACGGGCCGGCGGACCATCCTCTCCGCCTCGGCGCCGCTCACGGACGTGCCGCGCATCGTGGCGACGGGGGACGACGGCCGCAAGTGGACGGCGTTCGCCTCGCAGGACGGCACGTCGCTTCTCCTCGCGCACACCGGCCTTACGATCATCCTGCGCTGAGGAGCTCGCGGATGGCGTGGACGGCGCCGCCGAGCGCGGCGGCGGCGCGGCGGAAGGCGGCGTCTTCGGTGAAGACGTGGACGCGGTGCGCCGTGCCCGCGTAGCGGCACATGCGCAGGTAGTCGCAGACGAGGCGGTCCGCGCGGTGCGGGCCCTCCCCGCCCGTGAAGCTCACGCGCAGACGGCCGTCGGCCTCGCCGCCGGCCTGGGGGCCGTCGAAGACGATCCAGGCCCGGTCGGGCGGGTGGGCGTCCAGCCAGGCCCGCACGTGGGCGAGGAGGATGGCGCGCCGGCCCGGCGCGTCCAGGCGGCGTTCTGCGGGCGTGAGGAGGGAGGCGCTGCCGAGCAGGGCGTTCCAGCCGTCGACGACCGCGAGGCGGCCGCCCTCGGGCAGCGTCTCGGCGTCGCGCGCGGCGGCCAGCGCGAGCGCGAAGTGGGCGCGGAGGCCTTCGAGCTCGGCGCGCGTCTGCGCGAGGTCCTCGTTCAGGCGGCGGATTTCCGCCTTCAGCTCGCGCACGCGCGCGACGCGCGCATCCGCGAAGATGGCATGGGCTGTCATGGGCGGGAAGTATAGCATAATTTTTTTGAAATGCCCCCTTGCGCGCGCCGCCGGGGTCTGCTATACTATCCCCTGTTTTCACGACACCAAGTGCGAGCTTAACTCAGTTGGTAGAGTGCCACCTTGCCAAGGTGGTTGTCGAGGGTTCGAGTCCCTTAGCTCGCTCCATCGTGGCGGGAAAGCGTTGTGAATGGGAGCATAGCTCAGCTGGTAGAGCAAGTGACTCTTAATCACTGGGTCGTGGGTTCGAATCCCTCTGCTCCTACCATTCACGCGTCTCTGCTGTGGCTAGGTAGCTCAGTTGGTAGAGCAACGGACTGAAAATCCGTGTGTCGCCGGTTCGATCCCGGCCTTGGCCACCAATTTCGGTTGACGAACTCGGCAATGGCCGAGTTTTTTTGTTATGCGCTTTGGTGCATAAGACGGATTAAGACGGATTAAGACGGATCGATAACTTGGGAAGGCGGCAGTGGGCAAGGTTCTAGGGCGGCGCGCAGCACACGGGGTTGGGGGAAATCGTTTCAGCGCCACGCGCCGAGGGCGGCGCGAGTACGATGCGCGGCGGGGCGGCGCGGGTACGATGCGCGGCGGGGCGGCGCGGGTACGATGCGCGCCGGGCCGTCGGGGCGATGCAGTTGCAGGCCGGGCGTGGCTGTTTCGGTTCGTACCGCATTCGCTCATTGAAGCTTCTTCCACCAGCGGCGGGCATGGAGGCCGCGGCGGGGGAGGAGGCGTTCGGCAAGGGCGAGGGCGAGGAGGCAGCCGAGATACCAGAGCGCGCAGACGGGAAGGGGCCAGGGGGAGACGGTGAAGTTCGAGAACGGCAGCGCGGCCACCTGTTCCGACACCCAGGTCATCGCCCACGTGTAGGCGGCGGCGAGGTTGTTCAGGAGCGCCGCGAGCGGAAGGCAGACGAAGCTGGCGGCCAGGCCGCCCGCGCCCACGCGCACCATCCACTTCGCGCACACCAGCACCGCGATGTTCGCCAGAAGCCCGCCCGGCGTGAAGCGCCCGAACGCATGCGCCATGATCGGGACGCCCGCCGCCCAGGCCGCAAGCGAGACGCCGAAGTCCCCGGACCATTTCCGCCAGCGGCTTTCCGCCTCGAACCACGGCGCGAAGTGGCGCGCCCAGTGGCACCAGAGGACGATGCCGAGCATGACGGCGAACGAGAGCGCGCATCCAAGGTCGAAGAGGCGTTCCGGCGCGTAGCCGTAGACGGCGAGGGCCGTCGCGGACCATGCCGTCAGCGCGTCCGGGCGCCGCCCGAGGACGGGCGCCACGAGGAGCAGCGTGGCCATTGCGGCGGCCCGGATCGCGCTGGGGCGCGCCCCGGTGAGGACGACATACGCCCACATGAGGGGGATGCCGACGAGGCCGCGCAGGCGGACCGGGAGGCCGGCCTTCGCCAGGGCGCTCTGCAGGAGCCACGCCACCACCATCACGTGCAGGCCCGAGATCGCGAAGACGTGGATCGTCCCGGCGTCAGCGAAGGCCTGCTTCCGCTCCCGCGAGAGGTCGTTCCGGCGGCCGAGGAGGATGGCGCGGTTGAGGCCGGCGAGCTCGGGGTTCCACGAAAGGCCCTCCGAGGCGCGGCGGGCCAGCTCGTCCCCTATGGCCGCCCAGCCCGCATGGGCCGAACGGGGCGGTCCTTCGGTTCGGGGCGCCGCCGGCCGCGCGTCGCGCGCCCACAGGGTCCGCCGCCCGTAGCGGTCGGCCGGGGCGGCCTTGCGCCCGATCCAGCCGTCAACCCGCCAGGTCTCGCCCACCTGCGGCGAGGGGGCGTCCGGCGGAAGGGAGAGGACGACTTTGAGGGGCACGGGGCCCACGTGCGAGAGGAAGTCCACGCGGTCCTTGCCGGCCTTGGCGTGCCATGTGCGCCGCACGTCGCCTTCCACGACGAGGCGGAGGGCGGGGCGCGGACCGTAGAGGCCCGCGTTGGCGTCCAGGATCCCCAGCAGGACCGCGTCCGTCCGAAGGGCGAGCAGGACGCCGGCGAGAAGGGGGAGGGCGAGGCCCGCCTGCCGCACGCCCCAGCCGTAGGCCGCGAGGGCGCCGGCGAGGGCGAAGAAGGCCGCCCACGGCCAGGCTTCGGCCAGGCCCTGCAGCGCGAGCGCGAAGCCGGCGGCTTCGCCGGCAATGAGCAGCCCGGCGGCGCAGGCGACCCGCAGGGCGGGGCCCTTCTCCTCCAGAAAGAGCATGTCAGGTCCAGTAGGCGCGGTCCAGCTCGCGCCAGCGGCTGGCCTCGTAGACGTGTTCGTCCCGGACGTCGTCGGCGTCCGCGAGGTCCGCCACCGTGCGCGCCACCTTCAGGACGCGGTCGTAGGCGCGGGCGGAGAGGTCCAGCGCCTGGACGAGGCCGCGCATGCGGTCCTGCCCGGCGCGGTCCAGGCGGCAGAAGTCGGCGAGGTCGCGGGCGCGCATGTCGGCATTGCAGTGGACGCCCGGGAGGCCTGCGAAGCGGGCGGCCTGCCGTTCGCGCGCCGCGACGACCCGGGCGCGGATGGCGGAGGAGGGCTCCCCGCGCGGGGCGTCCAGCAGCTCGGAGAGGGGGACGGGCGGGAGGGGGAGCTGGATGTCAATGCGGTCGAGGAGGGGGCCCGAGATCTTGCCGCGGTAGGCCGCGATCTGGCGCTGGGAGCAGCGGCAGACGTGCGTGGGGTCGTCCGCATAGCCGCAGGGACAGGGGTTCATGGCGGCGACGAGCATGAACCGGCTGGGGAAGTCGCATGCGGCCGCCGCGCGGGCGATGGCGACGTGTCCGTCCTCCAGGGGCTGGCGCATCACCTCCAGCACGTTGCGCCGGAATTCGGGGAATTCGTCCAGGAAGAGGACGCCGCGGTGGGCCAGCGAGACCTCGCCCGGCTGGGGATGCATGCCGCCGCCCAGCAGCCCGCAGTCGCTGACCGTGTGGTGGGGGGCGCGGAAGGGGCGGCGCGTGACGAGGGAGACGCCGCCTTCGAGCTTCCCCGCGACCGAGTGGATGCGCGTCACCTCCAGGGCCTCCTCGGGCGTCAGCGGCGGGAGGATGGAGGGGATGCGGCGCGCGAGCATCGTCTTGCCCGCGCCGGGGGAGCCGATGAGGAGGAGGTTGTGGCCGCCGGCGACGGCGACCTCGATGGCCCGCTTCGCGCATTCCTGGCCCTTGACGTCCGCGAAGTCCTCGCCGCCGTCGCGGTCGTTGTCCACGAGGGTCCTGATGTCGGTGAAGACGGGTTCGAGGATGCAGGTCCCCGCGAGGAAATCGACCGCCTCGCGCAGGGTCCGCACGGGGTAGACGGAGATGCCGTCCACCACGCTCGCCTCGGCCGCGTTTTCCATTGGGACGAGCATGCCCTTCTTGCCGATGCGCCGCATTTCCAGGACGATCGGCAGGATGCCCTGCACGCGGCGGACCTCGCCTGAGAGGGCCAGCTCCCCGGCGAGGGCGTAGTCGCCGAGGTCGGGGGCGTGGATCTTCCCGGTCGCCGCCAGCAGGCTCACGGCGATCGGCAGGTCGTAGAAGGGGCCTTCCTTCCGCACGTCCGCCGGGGCCAGGTTGACGGTGATGTTCGACTCGATCTTCTTGAAGCCCGAGTTTCCGATGGCCGTCGACACGCGGTCCTTCGCCTCCTTCACCGCCTGGTCGGGGAGGCCCACCATCGTGAACTGCGGCGAGCCGTCGGACGAGCAGACCTCGATTTCGACGGTCCGCGCCTCGACGCCGCAGACCGTGCCCGAATGACATTTGGCCAGCATCTTGTGTTTCTCCTTTCGCTTGGGCGCCCAACGCGCCACGTGGAAGAGGATAGCAGAAGCAGGGCGAGGTGAATAGTCCTAGAAAAGTCAAAAATACGTGAGGAAACGCGGTGTTACACAGGAATGCGTCAAGAAACCGTCAAGGAATCGTGACAAGGCGTTCCAAGAGTCGTCGGGCGGGCGGGCGTCCTCGCGCGCCGCGAATACGGCGGCTGGGGACAGCCGCCTTCGGGCGGGCGGCGCGGACGCCTCCCTCCGGGCCCCTTAGTCCGCGAAGGCGACGCGCGTCCGCGCGCGTCGCCTTCGCGGCCCGCATTCCCGAGAGGGAGCATCCGCGCCGCCCGCCCTTCCCTGCGCGCCTCCTTGGGTATGCGTAGCCTCCTATGCGCCGGCAGTCTTTTGTTGGGGTCGTTCAGCATATTGCTTCGGCAATCTTTTGGGGTGGTCGTTCAGCATATTGCTTCGGCAATCTTTTGTGGTGGCCATTCAGCCTAAGGCACAACCCGTTGTATGTGGTTGAGTCAACGGCATGTCTGGTTCAATCGATAGAGGCGGAAAGAATGGTTGATGGGATCGTGCCTGGGAGGGCGCGCGTCCTCGCGCGCCGCGAATACGGCGGCTGGGGACAGCCGCCCTCCCAGGACAGCCGCCCTCGCAATGGAGTCGATACCATGAGCCGTCTCTCCATATGGGTTGTCCATGGCAATCAAATAGTGTGAGCCGCAAAGCACACAAAGGACGCAAAGGCCTTGTGTTCTCCTATGAGAACAAATGTCAATAGGCGAAATCGCTCACGACCTTCGGATTCCCCTCGGCCCTGGCCATCACGCAGACCTGCGACTTCCTGTCGCTCACGTCGATGCCGATTGCGGCATGATATGCGCCACTCATTTGACCCTCCTGCTCGTTGTCCTGTCGTTGCGCGGCCACCGTGGCCGACGCGGGACGCGTGACCCTACCGCTGTTGCGTGGTAGGGGCGAGCGTCCCGCAGGTTTTGAAATGACCTCAAGAAAATGTTGAACGCGCTTGTGAGATTATGCTGAGGCAATTAATTGTGTCGATTCCGTTGGGAGGGCGGCTGTCCCCAGCCGCCGTATTTGCGGCGCGTGAGGACACGCGCCCTCCCGCACGATCAATCCATTTTGTCGCCGCTTCTATATGCTGCGGAACAATGAGAAAACAAGACCTTGCAAATCTGCAGGCCCGTACATGATGGCCATTTTCGGGCTGGGCAGACCCCAACGTACCGTGCCGCGCTGTGACATGGACGCGCCCCTACGCATCCGCGCATCTCAACACACCAGAATGCCACGGGCCGAGGGTGGCGCGGGTTCTTCGCGCGCCGGTCCGTTGTCGTGTGCAGGGCCCGGTCGCAACAAGTTGCGACCCTCCCGAACAAGTTGTCGTGCGCGAGGCCCGGTCGCAACAAGTTGCGACCCTCCCGAAAGGGGTAGAATCCTCCCGAAAGAGAGAGGGGGAGGGGCTTGTATCAGTGGACGGAGAATGTGGTGGTGAGCGTCGCTTCCGTCACGGGTTCCGCGAATTTGAAGGCGAGGCGCTGCACGTCGGGCCGCGAGGGGTTCTCGATCCGCTCCTCCGTGAAATGAATCGGCGCCGTGGCCGTCACCTCCATCTTCAGCTTGCGGTGCGTCGTCGCGCTCTTGTCGAACACAAACGTTGCGGCCGACGCATTCTTGTCGTGGGGGGATGCCGTTGCCGGCGCGTTCTTCGTCCAGGTGCGGTAGGTGACGACCGGGACCTCGAAGGCGGTCGGCTCGGAACAGACGATGCGGTCCGAGACCGTGAGGACGTTCCGCACGCGGTCGAAGGAGAGGGTGCGGACAAGGGACTTCAGCGCGGGGACCGCGTAGGCGGAGGCGTACTCGATCGCCACCTCGTCCTTCGCGTCCGTGAAGTCCGCGCGCAGGACCTTCGCCGCCGCCGCGCGTCCCGTCCGCTGGAGCTGGCCCCCGACGACCGGCACGGGATGGGCGTAGGAGTTGAGGACCTTCGAGAGGTAGCGGTCCTTCGAGAACGTGCGGCGCGTGTAGACCTCGCCGCCCGGGTCGCCCGTCATCTCCACGCCGTCCAGCATCACGTAGTAGGAGCCGACGTCGTTGTGGTTGTGGAGCTCGGCGTTGTGTCCGCCCTTGAAGCCCACGCCGAAGGCGAGCGTCCGTTCGGGATGCCGGGCGCGCGCGAGCAGGACCTGGGCGTCGGGGAACCAGGAGCGCGGCGGCAGGACGTCGAGCGCGGGCGCGGCGGGGGCGGGCTCCTGCCCGAACGCGCGCAGCGAGAAGAGCGCGGGGTCGCCTGAGAAGGCGGGGCTCTTCAGCGCCGCCGTGTTGACGAGGTCGGGCCAGACCTGGCGGCCGAGCGCGAGGTTGGCGGCGTCGGCGTTGCCGCCGCCGTCCGCGAAGTGCGGGGACTGTCCGTTCAGGATCTGGAAGCCGTAGGCGTAGCGCATCACGGCCTTGCACTTGGGGTCGGCGAAGAGGTCCACGCGTCCGCCCGTCGCGGCGCGCACGGAGAGCCCCATCTGGAGGTGGTGCCCGTAGCCGTAGTTCCAGTAGCCCATGCCCTCGGTGCAGTAGCCGTCGTCCGTGTAGCCCTTCAGCGCGAAGGGGACGCTCTCCTCGGCGATGGCGACGAACTCGGCGCGCAGGCGGCGGTCCTCCACGAGCGCGAGGGCGGCGCGCACGACGCAGGCGTTGCAGACGCTGTTCCAGTTGTTGCCGGCGTGCAGCCACCAGTGTCCCCGGATCCTGCGCACGCCGCGCGCATGGTCGAGGTGGGGCCTGAAGGTGCGGCGTTCGACCTCGGAGCGGATCTTGGCGCGCGTGGCGGCGGGCAGGCGGTCGCCGAGCCAGTCGGCGCAGAGGGCGAGGGTGAGCGAGATGTTCGCGCTCGCGAGGTCGATGTGGGGGGCGCCGTTGAAGCACGTGAGCGCGGCGTCGTGGGCGGGCAGCGTCCAGCTCCTCTGCGCGGCGAAGGCGTCCACGTAGTCGACGATCCGGGGGATGAAGCGGCCCTTGGCCTCCAGGCATTCGGCGACGAAGAGGTGGACGAAGCCGGCCATGCGGCGGTACAGGCTCTTCTGGTAGTGCGTGCGGTTGCCGGTCTGGGAGAACTCCAGGTACTCGGCGTCCGGCACGTCGGGGACGGGCTTGGAGAGGAGCGCGGCGGCGGCCTTGACCTCGCGCGCGCCGTGCGGGGTCGCGGCAAGGCGGTCCCACGCGGCGCGGTCCGTGATCCGCGCGCCGTCTGCGGCGGGCTGCTCCGGCAGCCAGGCGGCGATTTCGTCGATCCGCGCCGGCGACACCGCCGCGCAGCACGCGAGCGGCAGGGCCAGCAGTCCATACACCAACTTCCTCATTCTGCACCTTCCTTTTCACTTTGCCACGCGATGAAGTTCCACAAAAGAGAATGGCGCGTGCGCCCGTCGGGGCGCTCGTCCCGTTCCCACAGCGACCAGAACGGCGCCCAGTTCCGCTCGATCCCCTCCCCGTGGCGGAACGGCATGAGCTCCAGCGCGCGGCTGCGCGTGCGGCCGTCCGCCGTCTCCGAACTCCAGAACGGCCAGATGCGCAGATAGCTCGCCTGCGGCGCGTCGCCGCCCTGGGCCGTTCCGGTCTTCCGCCAGCGGCGCTCCCACGTGAAGAAGGGGAAGAAGCTGAAGCGCGTCTCGCGCGTGCGGTCGGTCGTCAGCTCGGTCTTCTCGACGAGCTTCCAGCCGACGCGCCACGTCCGCTCCTCCTCCGTCCGCTTCCCGTATGCGTAGCCGCGCACCTGCTCCCAGATGGGCCAGACGGAGAGGCGGTCGCGCACGGCGGAGGATTCCCGGTCGAAGAGGGGCCACGGGAGGCGCCAGCGGCGGGCGGAATCGGTCTCGGTGTAGGAGAAGAGGGGCGGCAGCACCATCGTCTGCGCCTCGCGGGCGCGGCGCACCTCGCCGTAGAGGGGCAGAAGCCACCAGGAGAACCCGGCGCCGGACGTATCGCGGTCCTCGTCGTAGCGGGCCCACGTGACGAGCGGCCAGAGCGCGTAGCGGTGCGTGCTCTCGCGCTGGCGGGCGACGCCGTAGAGGGGCCACACGCCCACGCCCGCGCGCGGCGCGTCGCGCCACGTCACGAACGGCCAGCACACGGCATGGCTCCGCACGCCCTTCACCTCGTAGGTATGCCAGAGGGGCCACAGCACGTAGCGCCAGTCGTCCATCAGGAGGACGTGCGGGTGGCGGCCGTAGAAGGGGAAGAAGCCCCAGTAGCCCTCGCCCCGGCGGTCCGCGCCGCTCGACCAGAAGGGGAAGAGGTTGAAGCTCCAGGACGGGTCCGTGCCGCGCGCGTCGCCGTAGGCGAGGAGCAGGGCCCGCCACCAGGCGGCGTCGGCATGGCCGCGGTAGGTGAAGAGCGGCCAGAGCGCGTCGTCCGCCGACGTGCGCGACGCGGGATCGCGCACCTGGGAGTAGAACGGACGCAGCGCCCAGAAGGCCGCGTCGCCCGGCTCCGCGCGGCGGTACTCGAAGAAGGGCCCCACGTGCCAGTTCGAGACGAGGCGCTCGCCGCCCCGGCGCACGGCCTCGGCCTCGTCGCCCCGCGCGCCGAGGGCGAGCGCGCCCAGGGCGAGCGCGAGGAGCATGGGCGTGCGCGTCGCCATCCCGGTCACCGGCCCTTCGCCCCCAGCGCCTTCTGCAGCTTCTCCACCTCGCCGAGGTCGTACTTGGAGAGCTCGCCCTGGCGGCCGCGGACCGTCCGCAGCGTGGCGCGGGCGCGCCCGAGGTCGCCCTTCGCGATCTGGGCGCGCGCGAGCGTGATCTGCATGCGGATGTCCGAGCCCTTCGTCTCCTTCTTGCAGAGGTCGATGGCCTTCTTCACGCAGGACTCGGCTTCGTCGAGGTCCTTGTTCTGGTCGAGGAGGGCGGAGCCGAGCGTCTCCCAGACGACGTAGAGGTCGGGGGCGGACCTGACGGCGGCGCGCGCGAAGGCCTCTGCCTCGGCGGGGCGCTGGAGGCGGCGCAGCACCTCGGCGAGGTCGTTCTGGGCGGCGGCGAGCGGCTGGTCCTGCTCGACGGAGAGGCGCAGGAACGTCTCGGCCGTCATGTAGTCGCCCTCCTTCAGGCGCAGGGATCCCATGACGTAGTTCGCGAGCTTGCTGCGGCGGTCCTGGCGCAGCACCTGCCGCGCGTGCTTCTCGGCGCTCGCGCCGTCGTCCATCGCGATGTCGAGGTTGAGGATCATGTCCCCCACCACCGCCGCGTCGGGGCGCGCGGCCGCGGCGGCGACGAGCGCGTCGCGCGCGGCCTTCTGGTGGTCCTTGCCCTTGCGCATCAGGACGAGCGCGCGCGTCATCTGGACGAAGTAGTCGCGCGGCGACTCGGCGACCGACTCCATCTTCGGCAGGATGACGCCTTCGAGCTCTTCGAGGATCTTCTTCCGCGCCGGGCCGTCCTTCGCGGCGTCGAGCTGCTGCAGCAGCACGCCCGAGAGGAGGGCCCACGCCTGCAGCGACTTCGGCTGGAGGTCCGTCACCTTCTGGAGCGAGAGGCGCGCGGCGGAGAGGTCGTTGTTGATCAGGTGGAGGAGCGCCCAGTCGAAGCCGGAGCTTTCGGGGCTCTTCGCCGCCTTCACGGCCTTCGCGAGGTGCTCCTTCGCCTCCGCGACCTCGCCCTTCTGGAGCGCGAGGCGCGTGAGGCCCATGAGCGCGTCGTGGTTCGCGGCGTCGCCCGCCAGCACCTTGCCGTAGACCTCGCGCGACTTCTGCTCCTGGTTGCCGCTCGCGTAGATGGCGGCCATCATGTTCAGGAGGCCCGCCTGGCGGTCGGCCGGCACGAAGTCGATCGCGCGCTGCACCTGCGCGATGGCGTTGCCCGTCTGGCCTGAGCGCGCCCAGGCGTAGCCCATGCGGGCGAAGACCTCCGGCGAGCGGATGTAGCCGTAGTAGCGGGAGAGCGACCAGAGCATGTAGCGGCGCTTGGGGTCGTCGACGATCGCCTTGAGCTGCTTCTCGATCTCGGCCTTGCGGGCGACGGCGGCGGGGAAGCCCGCGCGCGCCATCTCGAACTCGTTGAAGAGCGCGCAGATGTTGTCGCAGTCGATGTCCTTGAGGACGAGCTCGTAGAGCGCGAAGGCGTCCTGGTCGCGGCCGAGGTCCTGCAGGACGACGCCGAGGTTGTTCGCGACGAAGCCCACGTGGCGGCGCAGCTGGAGGCGCAGCGCGTCGACGGGGTCCTCGGCCTTGGCGATCGCGCGCGAGCCCGTCCGCTTCTCCGCGTGGAGGACGGGCGCCATCTTCTCCCAGAACGCCTTGAACGCCGCAAGGGCCTTCTCGCCGTCCACGTCCTTCTTCACGTCCCGCACGCCGCCGAAGAACAGGCACTCGGGCACGGGCTGGCGCTCGGCCATGTACCAGAAGTCCGGCACGCCGACGACCGCGGCCTGCTCGGAGACCTTCGGGTCGCCCGAGAACCAGTCCTGCAGGAACGGCAGCACGCCGAGCTCGATGGAGAGGGCGAGGTTCGCGTTCCCCGCCTTGAGGCCCTTCGCGCGCACGAGCGCGGAAAGCTCCTTGAGGTAGGCGTCGTCCATGTCGCGCTGGAGGCAGACGAGGTTGAGCGCCTTGCCGCGCGAGGCGGCGGCGACGCGCAGGTGGTCGTCGAGCAGGCCGTCCGTCACGAGCCACGTGCGCGCGCCCATGCGGTCGAGGATCTCGTTCGCGCAGATGTCCGCATACGCGCCGCGGTCGCGCGAGGCGCCGAAGGCGTTCACGAGGGCCGCGAGCGCGAGGACGCCGAGGAAGACGCCGAGGAGGGCCGGGGCGAAGCGGCGCCCCAGCGCCGCCTCGGGCCGCGCCTTCGCGTCCTCGGCGGTCGGCGCGGGCGCGCGCGCGAGCAGGTACCAGTATGCGGCCAGGTAGCCGGCCGTCACCGCCACGAGCACGGAGGTCAGGACGGGCGGGATGCCGAGCGCGCGCATCTGGCTCTCCGGCGCGAGCGGCGTGGCGAACGCGAGGACCGCGCACACCGTCATGGCCGCGTGGAAGAGGTACTGGCTCCACGTGCGCTCGTTGTTGAGCCCGCGCGGCGCGGCGAACGCGCACGCGGCGAACGGCATCACCGCGAGGACGAAGAGGAAGAGCCAGCCCGGGCGCGTGAACCACTGCCGCATCTCGTGCGCAAAGCCCTGGAGGGCGTTCACCAGCACGTCCCCGGCGCCCTTGAAGCCCCCCGCCGCCGCCTCCGGGAGCGTCAGGTACGCGCCCGCCACGCGGTTCGCCGCGACGAGGTAGGCCGCCGCCGCAAGGACGAGGAAGAGCCCTGCGGGCAGGTAGAACTTCCGACCCGTCTTCACGGCCGCCACGACGACGCAGAGGAGGTAGAGCGGCAGAAGCGGCACGAAGACGACGCCCTCGACGAGCCCCACGCCCACGCCCGCGCCCAGCAGCGCGGCGCACGCGGGGAGCGCCTTCGGCCAGCGCAGCATCGGCACGAAGAGCGCGAAGAGGAGCAGGGCGAGGCAGACGTCGAAGATGCGGTATTCGAGATGCGTCGCGGCCTGCCACACCGCCGCCGAGAAGACGCACGCAAGGCCCGCCGCGAGGCCCGCCACGGCGGAGGCGCCGTCCACGAGGCGGATGGTGTCCTCCTGCCGCACCGTGCAGCGCACGAAGAAGCCCACGAGCCCGCACACGAGCCCCGCCGACAGGACGCCGCACACGAGCGAGACGAGGTTGATGCGCACGGCGACGTTCGCGGGGAAGGAGAGGCCGCCCGCCGCCTTGACGACGGCGCCCCAGAGCGGGCTCTTCGGCGCGGCGAGCGCGTCCATTCCCATCCACTGCGTATACAGGCGCGCCGACTCGCCGGGGAAGACATACCCCGCCAAAGTCAAGGAGTAGACCACCAGCGCCACGAGCGAGACGCCGAGCACGCACAGCCCCAGGCGGATGCCAAACGACGGGGCCAGGTTCTTCTTGTCAGCCATGATGTTGCCCTTCCTCAAGGTAAGATGCCTCCATTATACAGGAAATCCCGCGCGCGCGGTAGGGGTTTCACCGTGACGGGGCCGAGGAGGCCCGACGGCTCCAGGGGGGCGCCCTTCTTCGGCGCGCCGATGGTCCAGGTCTTGCGCTGTGCCTCCGGCCGGCCCGCGTCGTAGACGAGTCGGTTGAACCACGTGTTCGCCACCTCCACGCGCAGCTCGTTCTCGCCCGCCGCCCATTCGACCGCGCAGCGGTAGGGCGGCGCCCAGAGCGTCCGCACTTTCCGCCCGTTCACGAACACGGTCGCCACGGTCTCCACGCGCCCGAGGTCGAGCGTCGCCACGCCCGCCGCGTCGCGTCGGAGCGTCGTCCGATAGGTTGCCGTTCCCGAGAAGTGGCGTCCTTCCTCGCCGATCGGCAGATCCGTCCAGCTCTTCAGGCTCTCCAGCTCCAGCCGTTCCGGCGCGCCCCATCCGGGCGGGAACGACACGCTCCAGCGGCCGACCGGCGTGCGCGCGCCCGGGGCCGCGGCAGCCGTCGCCGGGGCGGCCTTTTCCGCCCCCGCCTTCCCGAAGACGACGAAGGCGGATTCCCCGCTCGCGAAGTCGAAGGCGAGCGTGGTGCGTCCGTCGTCGTCGGCGACGACCGGGGCCGGCGCCGCCGTCCCCGTCACGGGGTCCCACAGCTGCGCGGGGCCCGTCGCGCGGAAGTTTACTTCGCCCCGATAGCCGTCCGGGCCGTTCGCGCTCACGAAGTACCAGTCGCCGTCCGCATCCGTCC
>CAVEVC010000081.1:0-7051 GCA_963618935.1 Clostridiales bacterium CCNA10
CCCGTCTCGACGAGCGCGAAGCCCGCCTGCATGACGAACACCAGGATGCCGCCGATCAGCGTCCAGACGATGTTCAGGTTGTTCTGGACGGCCGCCGCGGTCGGCGCCGCCTCTTCGGCGGCCACGCTGCCGGCGCCCAGCGCCAGCAATCCGCACAACAGGAGTTTTTTCATTTCCTTTGCCTTTTCGTTTTTTCTCGGCGCGCCGAGGACGTCGCGCCCTACCAGTTTCGTTTTTCCGGCGCGCCGAGGACGTCGCGCCCTACCAAGTTTTACCCGATTGCCGCCGGGCCCTTCTCGCCCGTGCGGATGCGGATGCACTCCTCCATCGGCAGCACGAAGATCTTTCCGTCGCCGATGTCGCCCGTCCGCGCGCCCGCGACGATGCCCTCGACCGTCTTCTCGACGTAGTCGTCGTTCACGGCGATCGCGAGGCGGATCTTCTTGAGGAGCGTCACCTCCTCGATCGCGCCGCGGTAGTGGTGGATGTAGCCCTTCTGCTGTCCGCAGCCCAGCGCGTTCGAGACGGACATCTTGTAGACCTCCCGCTCGTACAGGGCCTGCTTGACGGCGTTGAGCCGTTCCGGCTGAATGTAGGCAATGATGAGTTTCATGCGTTTGTTTCCTTTCACTGCCTGTCCCTTAGCAAACCCCGTGCCAACGCCCCCCGCCGCCCCGAAACGCCCCGTCCGTTACAGATCCCGTAAGAACGCCCCGTTCACGTTTACAGTAAACGATTAAAGAACGATTAAGTCGGCCTACGACCTTTAAGTGGTTAAACCGCCGCTGCGCGGCTTTAAGTTCTTTCAGGCCAGGTCGTCGGACAGTCCATGGACCGTGTACGCGGAAAATTGCAAACGACGGGAGGGACGCGCTTGTCGCGTCCGCACCCCCTGCGCGGCCCTCCCGCTGCGCGAAGCCCAGCTTAAAGCCGCGAAGCGGCGACTTAACCACTTAAAGCCGCGAAGCGGCGACTTAACCACGGCTAATACGACCGGCCCTCGCGGTGGGCGAGGTAGTTCTCAAGCGAACGGCGCAGCACGCGCGCGCCGCCGGGCGTCGGGTAGTCGCCGGTGAAGTACCAGTCGCCCGTCGTGTGCGGGCACGCCTTGTGCAGCGCCTCGACGGACTGGAACACCACGTCCACCTTCGCCCGCATGCCCGCCGGCGTGACGAGCCGGGCGACCTCGGCCGCGAGGTCCGCAGGCGGGAACTGCGCCGCGAGCGCGCGCAGGTCCGTCTCCCGCGTGAGCGCGCCCGGCCCGGCGAGGTTCACGAGCGCGCGGAAGGCCACGAGCTCGTCCAGCGTCGACATGTCGATGCCGTAGCAGTCGGGGAAGAGGATCGGCGGCGCAGAGGAGGCGACGACGATGCGCTTCGGGCCCAGCCGGTCGAGCATCGGCAGGATCGCGTGCTTCATCGTGTTGCCGCGCACGATCGAGTCGTCCAGCACCACGAGCGTGTCCGCGCCCGGCGCGATGAGGCCGTAGGTGACGTCGTAGACGTGCTGGTAGAACTCGCGGCGGGCCGCCGCGTCCGCGATGAACGTGCGGAACTTCGCATCCTTCACGGCGACCTGGCCGAAGCGGACGGGCCGCCCCTCCGCAAGCCCCTCCGTCCAAAGCGCCTCCAGGAGGCCGTGGAACGCGACCTGCGCCGAGTTCGGGATGTAGCTGAAGAAGGTATGCTCCAGGTCGTCGTCCACGGCGGCGAGGAGCGGACGCGCGAGCGCGGCGCCGAGCGCCTTCCGCTCGCGGTGGATCGCCGCGTCGTTCGCGCGCGAGAAGTAGATCCGCTCGAAGACGCAGCGCCGCACCTCGGCCTCCGGCAGCACGCGCACGCGGCTGACCGCCCCCGCCGGCGACACGACGAGCGCCACGCCGGGCGCCAGCTCCTCCACCTCCTCCGTGCCGCAGTTGAACGCCGCCTGGATCGCGGGCCGCTCGGAGGCGACGACGGCCACCGCGTCGTTGACGAGGCACCAGCCGGGGCGGATGCCGTGCGCGTCGCGGATCGCGAAGCTCCACCCGTCGCCCGTCATGCCGCAGAGCGTGAACGCGCCGTCCAGCTTCGGCAGCAGGCGGCGCAGGGCCTCGGCCAGGACGCGCCCGCGGTCCGCCTCGCCCTCCATCTCCACCTTCAGCATCGTGGAGGCGAGCCATTCGCAGATCAGGTAGCCGTCCGCCTCGGACTCCGGGAACTTCCCCATCCGCACGTAGGCGCCGAAGAGCTCGCGCGTGTTCGTGAGGTTGAAGTTGCCCGCGAGGAAGAGCGTCCGCGAGAGCCGCGCGGCCTTGTGGACGAAGGGGTGGCAGAAGCCCACGTCGCCCTTCCCGTAGGTCGCGTAGCGCAGATGGCCGAGGAAGATGCGTTCGTCGGGAAGACGGCGCCGCCGGGCGATCTGCCCAAGCAAGTCGGCGAGCGGCGCCGCGCCCGCCGACTTGAGTTCGTTGTAGGCCGGCCGCCCCGCCTCCGGATGCGCCGCGAGCGTGACGACGCCCGCCCCGTCCTGGCCGCGGTTGTGCTGCTTCTCAAGGAGGAGCGAGAGCTTCGTCGCGCCGTCGACGGCGCCCCCCGCCCGGAGGACGAGGAGCGCCACGGCGCATTCATGCTTGATGGCGTCGGACATGGCCGGCCTCTTCCCGCCTCTCCCCGGCTAGTAGAGGAAGAGCATCGTGCGGTACTTCGGCAGCGGCCACCGCGCGTCGGAGACGACCGCCTCCAGCCCGTCCGCCACCTCGCGCAGCGCGCCCATCTTGGCGAGCGTCGCCGCCGGGTCGGCGGCCGCGACGGCCTCCTGGAGCGCCTTGACGCCCGCCTGCAGCTCGACGAGCCCCTTTCCGAGCGCGGCCACCTCGTCGTGGAGGGCGTCGGCCGCCACCTTCACGTCGCTCGCGTCCGTCTCGTTGTACGCCTTGAGCGCCTCGAGGTATTCCGCGCGCACGGCGGGCAGGATCTGCGTCCGGGCGATCTCGAGCGCCGTGTTGCCCTCGATCTCGACCTTCGCCGCGTAGTCCTCCATCGCGATCTCGTAGCGCGACCGCATCTCGCGCTCCGTGAAGACGCCGGCCTTCTCGAAGACCTCCACGTTCTCCTTGCGCGTGAACGCCTTGAGCGCCTCCGGGGTCGTCGGCGCGTTCGGCAGCCCGCGCCGCGCGGCCTCCTCCAGCCAGCCGGCCGTGTAGCCGTCGCCGTTGAAGATGATGCGCTTGTGCGTCTTCACGATGTCCTGCAGGATGGCCTGCAGCGTGTTGTGGAACGCCGCCGTGTGCTCGCCCGGCTTCGCCTTGCCGACGACGCCGGCCTGCTCGAGCGCGCCGGCGATGCGGTTCATCGCCTCGGCCACGACCGTGTTGAGGATCGTGTTCGGCAGGGCGCAGGAGACGGAGGAGCCGGGGGCGCGGAACTCGAACTTGTTGCCCGTGAAGGCGAACGGCGACGTGCGGTTGCGGTCCGTCGCGTCCTTCGGGAGCGTCGGCAGCGTGTCGACGCCGATCTTCATCGTGCCGCCGTGCTTCGAGCTCCGGGGCTCGCCCTTCTCGAGCTGCGCGACGACGTCCGCGAGCTGGTCGCCGAGGTAGATCGAGATGACGGCCGGCGGCGCCTCGTTCGCGCCGAGGCGGTGGTCGTTGCCCACCGACGCGACGGCGGCGCGCAGCAGGTCGGCGTGCTTGTCGACCGCCTCGATGACGGCGCAGAGCGTCGTGAGGAAGATCGCGTTCTGGTGGGGGTCGTTGCCGGGGTTGAGCAGGTTCACGCCGCCGTAGGCGACGGACCAGTTGTTGTGCTTGCCCGATCCGTTCACGCCCGCGAACGGCTTCTCGTGGAGGAGGCAGACGAGCCCGTTGCGGTCCGCCACCTGGCGCAGCGCCTCCATCACGAGCATGTTGTGGTCGCAGCTCAGGTTCAGCTCCTCGAACATCGGCGCGAGCTCGAACTGGGCGGGCGCCACCTCGTTGTGGCGCGTCTTCGCCGGGATGCCGAGGCGCCAGAGCTCCGTCTCGACCTCGCTCATGAAGTTGAGGATGCGGGCGCGGATCGAGCCGAAGTAGTGGTCCTCCAGCTGCTGGCCCTTGGGGCTCGGCGCGCCGAAGAGCGTGCGGCCCGTCAGCACGAGGTCGGGGCGCGCGGCGTAGTACTTCTTGTCGACCAGGAAGTATTCCTGCTCGGGGCCGAGCGTGATCGTGACGCGCTCCTCGCCCTTGCCGAAGCACTTCATGAAGCGCTTCGTGGCGGCGGCGAGCGTCTGCATGGAGCGGAGAAGCGGCGTCTTCTGGTCCAGCGCCTCGCCCGTGTAGGCGCAGAAGGCCGTCGGGATGCAGAGGGTGGCGCCGTTCGCGTGGCGCTTGACGAAGGCGGGCGAGGTCGGGTCCCACGCCGTGTAGCCGCGCGCCTCGAACGTGGAGCGGATGCCGCCGGAGGGGAAGCTCGAGGCGTCCGGCTCGCCCACGATCAGGTTCTTGCCGGAGAAGGAGAGAATCGGCTCGCCGTCCTTGATCTCCAGGAACGCATCGTGCTTCTCGGCCGTCGAGCCGGTGAGCGGCAGGAACCAGTGCGTGTAGTGCGTCGCGCCGCGATCCAGCGCCCACTGCTTCATGCCATGCGCGACTTCGCCCGCGATCGAAGGGTCAAGCGGCGTGGCCCCCCGGATGGTCGAAAGCAGCTTCTTCGCGGCGTCCTTCGACAGGTACTTCTGGATGGCCTCGGCGCCGAACACATCGGCCCCGAAATCCGTTGCTTTGCGTGTCTCTTCGTTCATGGGTTGTGTTCCTTTCACGTGGAATCCTCCTAGCAATTCCCGTGCCAGCGCCCCATGCCGCCCTTCCCATCCCCCTCGCCCCTTCCGGCATGACAGAAAATGTAAAACCCACGCCCCTCCATTACATCCCTTGGCGGAGTCGTTGAATCGGCCTCCGGCCTTTAAAGAGTTAAGTGGTTAAGTGGTTAAGTGGTTAAGTGGTTAAGTGGTTAAGTCGCCGCTTCGCGGCTTTAAGCGATGCGGCTGCGTTTCACCGGGGAACGGACGGGACGCGCCCTGCGCGTCCTGCGGCTTGGCGCGCAATGTACCCGCGCCGCCCTCGGCGCGTGGCGCCGTGGGGCAGCGGTCGCAACAAGTTGCGACCCTCCCGCTTGCCGAAGGGCGGAGTTGCCTTCGCCTAACGCGGAGGAAACGGAGAAAGGGAGGCGCGGAGAGGGGGGAGTTTAGACAAGATTGACAGGATTGTTGGGGGCTAACACAGCAACCTTTTCAAATCATGTGAATCCTGTAAATCCTGTCAAAAAAAAACTCCGTGCCTCCACGCGCTCCGTGTTAACCGGCCGGAGGCCACGGCCGCACGGGAACGCGGCCCTCCCGTGTCAACGCTTTACGGACAGGTTTTCAAAATCCGAGAAGAACGTCGGGTACGACTTCGCCGCGCACGCCGTGTCGTCGATTTCGACGGCCGCCGCCGCGCGCGTCGCGCCGACGGCGATGGACATCGCAATGCGGTGGTCGCCGAAGGACGTGAACGCGCCGCCCCGGAACGGACGGCCCGTCCCCTGCACGGTGCCCGTCCCCTGCACGGCGAACGTGTTCGCGTCGCCCCGCGCCGCCACCCCGAAGCGCGCAAGGACGTCCGCCATTGCGGCCGTGCGGTCCGACTCCTTGAGCTTCAGGCGGTGCGTCCCCGTGAAGACGGTCTCGCCCGCGCGCGCGGCGGCGGCAATGGCGAGGACGGGAAAGATGTCCGGGCAGGCGTCCACGTCGAGCGTGACGGGCCCGGGCGCCGCGAGCGCGGCGAGGAGGTCGCCGATCACGCGGTCGGGCTGCGAGGAGGCCGGCGAGAGGCCGCGCCGCGCCGCCTCGGGAAAGGTGACGGCGTTGCCGAGGTGGACGAGCGCGAGGCCGAACGCCGCGCCCGACCAGTCCGTCTCGATGACAGGCCCCGCCGCCGGTGCGCGGTAGGCCTGGCCGCCCGGCACGCGGAAGCCCGTCGGCGTCTCGGCGACGGCGATGCCGTAGGCGCGGAGGACGTCCAGCGTCATGTCCACGTAGCCGCGCGAGGCGAGCGGCGTCGTGAGCGCGATTTCGGAATCGCCCGCGAGGAGCGGCAGCGCGAAGAGGAGGCCGCTCACGAACTGCGACGACACGTCGCCCGGCAGGTGGAAGACGCCCGCCTTCATGCCGGGGTAGTCCAGCTGGGGACGCGCCGCGAGCCGCCCGCGCATGACCCATTCGACCGTCCGCCCGAGCGCCGCCGCGACGGGCCCCAGCAGGCGCCGCGTCGTGCCGCTTTCGCCGCAGTCGAGCGCCGCCTCCCCCGCCGCGAGCGCGGCGAGGCAGCGCTTCGTCGCCCGGACGTCGTCGCAGTCCGCCGCATCGGGCGCGAGCGAGGCGGTGCGGCCCGCGAGGAACTCCGCGATGAGGACGCGGTGGGCGTGCGACTTCGAGACGGGGACGCGCAGTTCGCCCGCGCGCAGGCCGGGTTCAAGGCGGGTCATGCCGTTTCCTCCACGCGGGGCAGCGCAACGGCGTCCTCGTCCTCGTCGCCGAAGCGCCGGTTCGTCCGCTCCACCTCGTCGGCCGGCACGAAGACGACGCGCGCGGACGGCGTGACGGAGCGGATGCGGTAGGTTCGCACCAGGTCGTAGGGCGTGACGTGCCCGATCTTCCCAAGCCCGCCCGTCGAGGCGTAGGTGAGGAAAGAGTGGGTGCGCACCGCGCGGACGCGCGAGACGAGCCCGAGCGGGCCCATTGCGCAGAGGATGTGCGGAATGTCCGTGAAGTCCGCCGTCTCCGCGAAGAGCCGTTCCACGTCGGCAAACGTCTTCGGCAGAAAGGCGATCTTCGGGATGTCGTCGGCATCCCCCCGCAGCGCGCGGCAAGCCGCCACGATGCCGGGGACGGGCCCCGCGAAGTCGTGCCGCGAACGGATGATCCGCACGCCCGCCGCCCGCGCCCAGGCGGCCAGCTCGTCGTGCCGGAAGTCGTCCTCGAAATCGACGTAGGCGAAGGAGCGGGAGCGGGGAGCGGGGGGCTGGGAGCGGGGGATGGGGGATGGGGCGAGGAC
>CAVEVC010000082.1:0-4752 GCA_963618935.1 Clostridiales bacterium CCNA10
CGAACGGCCGCGTTGCGCCGAGGATGCCTCGCTCCCGCGCGGCCGTGGATTTCTTACGCACTGGATTCCCATTCTCGTCATGCGCATCATGCTTGTATGCGTATCATGCTTGGCGGGAGAATCTAGGTGTAATTTGCATCTGCATACAGAAAGCGTCATATTCTTCTATTTGCAAGAGATGTCCACAGAAGGACGCCAGGGGGATTGCCGCCTGCGCGGGCGGCGGGGATTATGAGATTACGATGCGGAATAATTTCGATGCTGGTGGCGGGGGCGTGAGATTATGGTGCGGAACAATTCTAGTCGTGCCGTCGGACACCGTGCCGTCGGACACCGTGGCATCGGACACCGTGGCGTCCTGAGGCCGCAACAAGCTGCGCCCCTCCCGTCGAGACTGCACGTGCGGCCCTCCCGCACGGTCGGCGCGTGGCGGTCGAACGGCGCCCTCGGAGCGTGACCGCCTCACAGCGCCACGCGCCGGGGGCGGCGCGGGTACAGCGCGCGCCAGCCCACCTCAGAGGGCGGCGTCTGCCGCGCCGCCCGACGCAACGACAACGCGCCTGCCAACCGCAACAACGACATCGGCTTCCGGCTCACCCTGCCGGTCCGCCCCGCAGTACTGTCCTCCGGCCCGCAGGCCCGTAGACAGTCCATCTCCGTCTTCGGTTTCCGGCTGTTGAAGTTCCCGCATTTGCGGATTGTCGGCAGTCGGAATGAAGAATCCCCGACGCCTCGGCGTCAGTAGCCATGACGGCGAACGCTCCGAGGCGTTGTCTTTGCCGCCGCCGGCGGGACGCCATGTCGCCGGCGGGACGCCATTGACGAAAAGGGGGAGGTGTGGTTTAATATCCTTTCCCCAAAAACAGGATCACGGACAGAACAGGACAAAAATGGAAGACGCGAACATGGATGCCGAAACATCGCAGATGGAAGCCCCGGACACGCATACGGACGAGGCGAAGACGGAGGAGAACGCCGCCGAAAAGGCGGAGGAGACGGCCGAAGAGCCGTCCGCAGACGCGGCGGAGGCGAAGCCGGACGAGGCGAAGACGGACGAGGCGGAACAGCCTGCCGACGCCGGGGCGGCGCCTGGGCAGCCCGACTGGAAGGACCGCTATGCGCGCGCGATGGCGGACTTCGACAACTTCCGCAAGCGCACGGCGCGCGACCGCGAAGACCTCGTGAAGTCCGCCGCGAAGGACGTCATCAAGGACGTGCTCGCGACGGTGGACAACCTTGCCCGCGCGCTGGAGGGCGCGAAGGACCGGGCGGACGATCCGTTCGTGAAGGGCGTGCAGCTCGTCTACGACGGCCTCCTGAAGACGCTGGCCGACCACGGCGCGACGCCGCTCGACTCGGTGGGCGAGCCGTTCGACACGAACTACCACGAGGCGCTGACGTCGCTGCCGTCCGAGGACGTGGAGGAAGGCGTCGTGATGAACGAGGTGCAGCGCGGATGGCTGCTGCACGGCAAGCCCCTGCGTCCCGCCAAGGTGGTGGTCAGCACGGGCAAGGGGGCGTAAGATGGCGGAGCAGAAGAGGGACTACTACGAGGTGCTGGGGGTGCCGAAGGACGCCGGCGCCGACCAGATCAAGAGCGCGTACCGCAAGCTCGCGATGAAGTGGCATCCGGACCGCAATCCGGACAACCCCGAGGCGAAGGCGAAGTTCCAGGAGGCCTCCGAGGCGTATGAGGTGCTGTCGAACCCCGAGAAGCGCCAGCGCTACGACCAGTTCGGCCACCAGGGCGTGAACTTCGGCCCCGGCGGGTTCGACTTCAGCCGCGACTTCTCGCACGGCGCCGACTTCAGCGACATCTTCGAGTCGCTCTTCGGCGGCGGGGGCGGCGCGTTCGGGGACATGTTCGGCGGGATGTTCGGCGGCGGGCGCCGCCGCCGCCCCGACGCCAACGCGCCCCAGCGCGGCGACGACATGTCGATGGAGCTGGAGATCGACTTCGACGAGGCGATCTTCGGCAGCGAGCGCACGCTGCGGCTGACGGTGCCGGACCAGTGCCCGGACTGCCGCGGCTCCGGCGCGGCGCAGGGCGCCAAGCGCGTGACGTGCCCGACGTGCGGCGGGCACGGGCAGGTCGTCCAGGGCGGCGGCTTCTTCCAGGTGCGCCAGACGTGTCCGCGCTGCGGCGGGTCGGGCTCGGTGGTCGAGCGGCCCTGCGCGACGTGCCGGGGCACGGGCCAGGTGCGGACGCCGCGCGAGATCCAGCTGCGCATTCCGCGCGGGGTGGACACGGGGTCGCGCCTGCGCCTGGGCGGCAAGGGCGCGGGCGGCCTGCGCGGCGGCGGGCCGGGCGACCTCTTCGTCGTCCTGCGCGTGCGGCCGAGCGACATCTTCGAGCGGGAGGACCTTGACCTTGCGGTCGACGTGCCCGTCTCGCCCGTCCTCGCGGCCCTGGGCGGCGAGGTGGAGGTGCCGACGCCGGACGGCATCGCGACGCTGAAGCTGCCGTCCGGCACGCCGAACGGCAAGCTGCTGCGCCTGCGCGGGAAGGGCGTCCCCGACCTGCGCGGCGGCAGCCCGGGCGATCTCGTCGCGCGCATCGTCATCGAGGTGCCCACGCGCCTCACGGGGCGGCAGCGCGGCCAGCTGGAGGACCTTGCGAAGGCGCTGGACGCCTCCAACTTCCCCGAGGCGCAGAGCTTCGGCTCGAAGATGAAGGTCTTCTACCAGCACCGCGACAAGCTGCGGAAGTAGCGGGCTGCCTGCCGACAGAAGGGGGGATCTGCCATGCATCGGCTGCTCGTACAGGCGGAGGCGTTGGAGCGGGAGGTCGTGGCGCTCCCGCGCGCCGCCGCGCGCCATTTGAAGGTGGTGCGTCCGAAGCCCGGCGAGGACATCGAGCTCTTCGACGGGCGCGGCCGCACGCGGCGCTACCGCTGGAACGCGGCGCAGGGCGTATTGGACGCGCCGCGGCCGCTGGCGTGCGCCGGGGCGCGTCCGTTCCAGCTGACGCTCTTCGCCTGCGTGACGAAGGGCTCGCGCTGGGACTGGACGGTCGAGAAGGCGGTGGAGCTGGGCGTCGCGCGGATCGTCCCCGTGATCTCGGAGCGGTGCATCGTGCGCCTTGCGCCGGGCGAGGAGCGCGCCGCGAAGGCGGAGCGGTGGCGGCGGATCGCGGAGGACGCGGCGCGCCAGAGCGACGCCGTGTGGCTGCCGGAGGTGCTGGAGGCGGTCGACTTCCCGGCCGCGCTCGACCTCGTGGAGACGTGCGGGCGCGTGTTCGCGGGGGCGCTGACGGACCCGCCGCCGCCGCCGCTGCTGGCGGCCGTGCAGCGCGAGGCGCCGTCCGCCCGTTCCCTCGGTCTCTTCGTGGGGCCGGAGGGGGACTTCACGCCCGCCGAGCTGGCCGCGCTCCTGGAGCGCGCCGTCCCGGCGTCGTTCGGCCCGACGGTCCTCCGCGCCGAGACGGCGGCGGTCTTCGGCCTCTCCGTCCTCGCGGCGGCGTGCATGCGGGGCTGAGGCCGCGCGGGGGCGGCGGCGGGAGTTGTCCGCCGGCGCGCGTTCTGCTATAATCTCCATCCTCTACGCTTCAAGCGGGGAACTATGGTTCAAGCACTACTCAAGATTACGGACTTGCGCAAGTCCTTTGGCAGCCTCGAAGTCCTCAAGGGGCTTTCGACCGACATCCGCCCGGGCGAGGTCGTCGTGATGATCGGCCCCTCGGGCGGCGGCAAGTCCACGTTCCTCCGCTGCATGAACCTGCTGGAGCAGCCGACGGCGGGCTCGATCGTCTTCGACGGGGTGGACGTGGTGCGGGCGGACGAGCGGACGAAGAACCGGGTCCGTTCCGAGATGGGGATGGTGTTCCAGCACTTCAACCTCTTCCCGCACCTGACGATCCTCGAGAACATCACGCTCGCCCCGCGCCTCGTGCGCAGGACGCCGCGCGACGAGGCCGAGCGCAAGGCGCGCGAGCTGCTGGAGCGCGTGGGCCTGCCGGACAAGGCGGCGGCCTATCCGCAGCAGCTCTCCGGCGGGCAGAAGCAGCGCGTCGCGATCGTGCGCTCGCTCGCGATGGAGCCGAAGGTGATGCTCTTCGACGAGCCGACCTCGGCCCTCGACCCCGAGATGGTCGGCGAGGTGCTGGACGTGATGAAGGACCTCGCGAAGAACGGCATGACGATGGTGGTGGTGACGCACGAGATGCGCTTCGCCCGCGACGTCGCGAGCCGCATCCTCTTCCTGGAGGGCGGCCGCATCGCCGCCGAGGGGGCGCCGGCGGAGATCTTCGGGCGCCGGCACGAGGGGCGCCTGGGCGAATTCCTCGGCAAGGTGCAGGGCGATTTGCCCGCATGAGGCGGGATTTCCGAACACAACAAGGAGAAGCACGCATGAAGACGTTTCTGCTCTGCGCCCTGGCGTTCGCCGGGACCCTGGTTTCCGCGGCCGCCGGCGACAAGGCGCCCGCGCCCGCGCCGATTCCGGTCGCCGTGGCCGCGGGCGGCGCGACGAACGCCTACAACCTCGCCGTCGTCGCGGCCGAGGGCGACGTGAAGGGCGCGAAGGACTACGTCGAGGCGTATGCCGACAACGTGCAGGCGGACAAGGACTTCAAGGCGCATGAGGCCGCCGCGCTCGCGACGGTGCGCAAGGTCGAGCCGCTCTACGGCACGTGGTGGGCGATCTTCCCGCCGCTGCTGGCGATCGCGCTCGCGCTGATCACGAAGGAGGTCTACTCGTCGCTCTTCCTCGGCATCGTCTCCGGCGGCGTCCTCTACGCCTTCAAGTCCGCCG
>CAVEVC010000083.1:0-23506 GCA_963618935.1 Clostridiales bacterium CCNA10
TTATATTCTGTATTTTCGTGAGAGGTCCAAAGGAGGGCGGCAAGGTGATTGCCGCCTGCGCGGGCGGCGGGGATTATGAGATTACGATGCGGAATAATTTCGATGGTGGTGGCGGGGGGCGTGAGATTATGGTGCGAAATAATTCTTGGAATGTGGGCGAGTAAAGTGGCGGCGACGTCCAGAGGCGACTCCGGCGCAAGTCCCCTCGGTCGCGCGGGAGCGCGATTCTCCCGAAATCGAGCGATGCGAGAGGACCGCGTTGCGTCGGGAGGGGCGCGCTCCGCGCGGCTGGAGATTTCTTACGCACTGAAATCTCATGCCCGTGACGGTTGTTGAAATTGTCCAGATTTAATCGGTTTTCTCGGATGGAAACAAGCCTGTTCCTGCGTCTATGTGGGATGTTCCTCGAAGGGCGGTAGGAGGATTGTCGCTTGCGCGGGCGGTGGACGATTGTGGGATTATGGTACGGAATAATTCTAGGCGTGCTGGCGGAGACAGTAGAGTCGAACGACATGAGGCCCTGCGGTCGCAACAAGCAGTGGCTCTCCTGTCGAGACTGCACACGTGCGGCCCTCCAGATCGGTCGGCGCGTGGCGATCGAACGGGCCTTAGGGCGTGACCGCCTCACAGCGCCACGCGCTGGAGGCGGCGCGGGTACATTGCGCGTCGGCCCCACGTTCGGGTGGGCTGCCGGTCACCACGCGCATCGGGCGGGCCGCCGGGGACGTCGGCCCCTACCAACGGGCCATTGGGCGGGCCGCCGAGGACGTCGGCCCCTACCAACGGGCTCCCTTGGCGCGGCCCTCCAGGGGTGCCGCTGTCGGACGCCACGCGCCGAGGGCGGCGCGGGTACATTGCGCGCCGGGCCGAGGTGGGGTGTCTTCGCGCGCAGCGCCGACGTGGGGTGTCTTCGCGCGCAGCGCCGACGTGGGGTGGCGGGCCCGGACGCGCGGGAGGGTCGCAACTTGTTGCGACCGAACGGGGCCCGGACGCGCAGGAGCGCGTCCCTCCCGCGTTTGGACGCCACGCGCCGAGGGCGGCGCGGGTACATTGCGCGCCGAGCCGACGTGTGTGGGGGCCCGGGTGCAATGAATTGCGTCCCTCCCGTGTTTGTCTCCCGGACGCAATGAATTGCGTCCCTTCCGGGGCTGAAACCGAGAGGCTGAAACCTGAAACCTGAAACCTAGAACCTGAAACCTCATCGCGGGAGTGTGGTATACTGTCCGCGAGGTTTCAGGCATGAAGCACGTTCTCCGCGTTGTCGTTCCCGCCGCGCTGTCGGCGCTGCTCCTGTGGGCGGTCTATCCGCCGATGGGGGAGGTGTGCGCGCTTGCGTTCGCGCTCGTGCCGCTTCTGGTGGCGTCGCGCCTCGGCACGCCGAAGCGGGCGGCGCAGGCCTGGTTCCTGGGGGGCTTCCTCTTCTGGTTCGCGACGCTTGCGTGGATGCCGGCCATCGTGAAGAACGACGGTCCGCTGCCGCTCGTGGTCCTGGGATGGGCGGGATTGGCGGCGCTCTGCGCCGGCTACTTCGCGCTCTTCGGCTGGCTCTGCGCCCGCGCCTGGTCCCGCCTCTCCTCCGTCCGGTGTCCGGCGTCCATCGCCCGCGCCGGGGACCGCCTCGCCTCTGTCCGGCGTCCGGCGTCCAGCGTCTGCGCCGGATCGTGCCTCGCCGACGCCCGGCAACCGGCGTCTCCCGTCCGCAAGCTGCTTCTGATTCTGTTTGTCGAACCTGTCCTGTGGGCGGGGATCGAGTGGGTGCGGAGCTGGCTCTTCACGGGGTTTGCGTGGAACTTCCTGGGGACGGCCCTTGGGCAGGTCCCGTCGCTGGCGGCGCCGGCGCGCCTGGGCGGCGTCTACCTCGTGAGCGCGCTCGTCGTCCTCCTCAACGGCGTCTTCGCGACGCTGGCCTGCCGGCTGTGGGCGCAGATGCGCCCGCAGACGGCGGGCGAGGAGGGCGCCGGCGGGTCCGGGGCGGCGCAGGACGGCGGACGGCTGGCGGTGTGGCGGCTGGCGTTCGGGGGCCGGTGGGGGCGCATGTGCGAGACGGCGCTTCCGCTCGGCCTCATCCTGCTTGCCTTCGGGCTTGCCAATCTTTCCCTGATGTCCTTCTCGTCCGGCGGCGCGGGGGCGCTGCGGGAGGAGTCGTCCGTGCTCGCGTTGCGCGTCGCGCTCGTCCAGCGGAACGCGCCGTGCATCTTCGCGCGGCGGGAGCGCGCGGAGGACCCCTACGAGGCGTTCGGCCGGCTGCTCGCCGTCGCGTCGGCGGCGCGTCCGGACCTCGTCGTGTGGGCGGAAAGCGCGATGGCGGAGTTCGGGCGACTGGACAGCGACGGGGCGCGGCGCGCGGCGCTCTTCGTCTCGCGGAAGGCGGGCGGGGCGTCCCTGCTCGCGGGCGGCGACTGGGTGTACCGGGTGCAGGAGGGGGGGGAGGAGGCGCGCCGGGTCTGGAACGCGGCGGCGCTCTACACGCCCGCGGAGACGAACGTGGCGCTGCAGGTCTACGGCAAGCAGCATCTTGTGCCGTTCGGCGAATACATCCCCTTCGACAAGTGGATCCCGCCGCTCCAGCGGCTGTCGCCGGTGGGGGTCTCGATCTGGCCGGGCGAGGCGAAGACGCTGCGCCTGCGGCTCAACCGGGAGGAGGGGGCGGCGTCGCCGACGGTCGCCCTCGCGCCGCTCATCTGCTATGAGGACACGGATCCGGTCCTTTCGCGCCGGGCGGCCCGCCTGGGGGCGCAGGCGATCGTGCTCATCACGAACGACAGCTGGTTCTCGCATTCGCAGGAGCCGGTGCAGCACGCCTGGCAGGCGGTGCTGCGGGCGATCGAGACGGGGCTGCCCGTCGTGCGGGCGGGGAACTCGGGCGTGACGGGGGTCGTCTACCCGTCCGGGCGGACGCGGTGGCTGGAAGACGGGGAGGGGCGCCCGCTGGTGGACGCGGCCGGCACGATGGTCGAATCCGTCCCCGTGGTCGCCTCGCCCGCCCTGACGCCCTACGTCCGCCTCGGCGATTGGCCGCTTGCGGCCCTCTTCGCCGCATGCCTCGCCCTTGTCTTCTACAACCCGAAAAAGGAATGCCCATGAAAAGAATCCTGAAGAAAGCCCTGTTCCTCCTCGCGGCGGGGTGTGCGTGCGCGGCGGGGGCGGCGACGACGTTCGACGCGGCGGAGTCCGTCTGGCCGGCGGGGCTTGCGGAGGAGATGAACACGCTCATCGCGTTCCGCGCGCCCTTCGAGGTGAAGGCGGGGGAGAGGCCCGTCCTGAAGATGGCGGCGTGGTATTCCTACCGGGTGACGCTGAACGGCGCGTTCGTGGGGTTTGGCCCGGCGCGCGGGCCGAAGGGGTTCTTCCGGCCCGACGAATGGGACCTTGCCAAGGCCGCGAAGCCGGGGCGCAACGAGCTGTGCGTCGAGGTGGCGGGGTACAACGTGCCGAACTTCTACCTGATGGAGCAGCCGCCGTTCTTCAAGGCGGAGGTGGCGTGCGGCGGCAAGGTCCTCGCCGCCACGAAGCGGACGGGCGGGGCCTTCGCCGCGACGCGCCAGCCGCGCGTCCAGAAGACGCCGCGCTACTCCTTCCAGCGCACGTTCGCGGAGGCGTACCGCCTGCCCGCGCCCGCGCGGCCGCCCGTCCTCGCGCTTGCCGCCGCGCCGGAGCCGGCGCTCATCGAGCGGCGGGCGCCGTACCCGGACTTCGAGGTGAACCCGCGCATGGCGCCCGTCTCGTTCGCGCAGATCCGCCTCGACGAGGCGGCGCCCGTCCACGCCGACCGCGCGCTCACGCTGCCGGGGACGTCGCCGGCCTTCAAGGGCTTCCCGCTTGCGGACCTCGAGCTCAACGTCGCCTTCCTCGCCCAGCGGCTCGTGAGCGCCGGCCGGCGCCCGGCCACGGAGGCCGAGAAGGGGGCGGCGGCGTTCCCGCTTGCGGCGGGCCAGTCGGCGGTCTTCGACAACGGGCTCAACGACACCGGCTTCCCCGGCCTGCGCGTGGAGGTGAAAAAGCCCGGACGGCTCGTGATGCAGTTCGACGAGGTGCTCGCCGCGAACGGCGAGGCGCGCGGCATCCGGCGCTACCGGGACTGCTGCAACGCGCTCGTGTGGGACTTCGCGGAGCCGGGCGTCTACGAGGTGGACGCCTTCGAGCCCTACACGATGCGCTACGTGGAGCTGGACGTCGTCTCGGGCGAGATGGCCGTCTCCGCGCCGCGCTTCCGCAGCTACAAGAACCCCGCGGCGAAGCGGGCCCGCTTCCGCGCGAGCGACCCCGCGCTCGTCGCGGTCTTCGACGCGGCGAACGAGACCTTCCGCCAGAACGCGGTGGACGTGTTCATGGACTGCCCGAGCCGCGAGCGCGCGGGCTGGAACTGCGACGCCTACTTCACCGCCCCCGCCTCCACGCTCCTGACGGGCGACTTCGCGCTGGAGCGCGTCTTCGAGGAGAACCTGGCGCTGCCGCCCGCGTTCGACGACATCGCGGACGGGGCGCTGCCGATGTGCTATCCCTCCGACCACCGCGACCGCGTCCACATCCCGAACTGGGGCATGTGGTTCGTCCTGGAGACGGAGGAGTACCTGCGCCGCACGGGCGACCGCAAGACGGTGGCGGCGCTGCGTCCGCGCCTTGAGAAGTTCGTGGCGTTCCTCTGGAAGCGCCGCAACGCGGACGGCCTCCTCGAGCGCCTGCCGAGCTGGGTGTTCGTGGAGTGGAGCCACGCGAACAAGCTCGTGCAGGACGTGAGCTACCCCTCGAACATGACGTGGGCCGACACGCTCGACGCGATGGACCGCCTCTACGGGCGGCCGGACCTCGCCGCCGAGGCGGCGCGCGTGCGGGAGGAGGTGCGCCGCCAGAGCTGGACGGGCACGTGGTTCTGCGACAACGCCGTCCGCCAGAAGGACGGCACGCTCAAGCTCTCGGGCGCATGCACGGAGACGTGCCAGTACTACGCCTTCTTCCACCGGGTCGCGACGCCGGAGACGCACCCCGCGCTCTGGAAGCGGCTGCTCACGGAGTTCGGCCCGCAGCGCTACGACCCCGCCGACCGCGCGAAGCTGCTGAAGCATCCCGAGATCTGGCCCTCCAACGCCTTCATCGGCAACTACCTGCGCCTGAAGCTGCTGGAGCGCGCGGGGCTGGGGCGGCAGATCCTCGACGAGACGAAGGGCTACTTCACGTACATGGCGGAGCGGACGGGGACGCTGTGGGAACACGACCGGGCGAACGCGAGCTGCAACCACGGCTTCGCCTCCTACGCGGCGGTGCTGCTCGTCCACAGCGTCCTCGGCGTGGAGGTGGACCACCTGAAGAAGACCGTGACGGTGCGCCCGACGGACGTGGACCTCGACTTCTGCGGCGTCACGCTGCCCGTCCCCGGCGGCGAGATCGTCTACGACTGGGCGAAGAAGGGCGGGCGCCGGGAGGAGACGTTCGCGGCGCCGCCCGGCTGGCGGCTCGTCCATGCCGTCTCCGCCGCCGCCTATGCGGGAGGCGGTCGGCCGGTCGAGCTGGTGGCCTGCGGCCGGGCGGCGGTTGGCGCGGCGCACGCCGCCTACGTGGGCGGGAAGACGTGTTTCTCCGGCCTCGTCCTCGAAGCCCCGCCGCCCGCGTGGGGGGCGTTCTTCGACGACGACGCGAAGCCGTTCCGCTTCGCGAAGGTCGTCCACAACGCCTGGCGTTTCTACGACTGGAAAGATTTGTGCAAAAATCTTTCCGCCCCCCATTGACGGCGCGCGGAAGTTATGGCATACTATCCACCCGTTGCACCCGTGGTGAAATTGGCATACACGCAAGATTCAGGTTCTTGTGCCGCAAGGTGTGTGGGTTCGACTCCCACCGGGTGCACCAAGTGAATGCGGCCCCTTCGTCTATCGGCTAGGACATATGGTTCTCATCCATGTAAGAGCGGTTCGACTCCGCTAGGGGCTGCCAATCAGGGCGGGCCATGAAGGCGTTCATCAAAGTCCTTGTGCGCGTGTTCGCGTATTCCCTTCTCGTCTGCCTCCTGTTCCTCTTCCTTGCGCTGTGCGCGCTTGTGTGCTTCGAGCAGACGGTGCCGCGCGCCGTCCTGGACCGCGTGCTGGCGGGGGTGTCCACGGCGGACTACCTGGTGCGGGCCGACGGCGCGACGTTCCGCTTTTCGCGGGGGCTGCGGATCCGGAACCTGAGCGTCCTCGACCGGGGGCGGCAGTACGGGCCGAAGACGGGTCCGGCCGTCACGGTGATGTCGGCGTCGCGGGTGGACGTGGCGCTCGACCTGCGGCGGCTGCCGTGGTCGCGCGCGACGGTCCTGCGGGGCGTCACGCTCGTGGACTTCCGCTATCCGCGCCTGCCGATGGGGTACTACGTCCCCGATTCGGTCGAGTTCCCGGGGCGGCCGGACTTCCGAGAGGTGGACGTGCCGCTGAAGCTGGACCTCCCCGAGCTGCGCCCGTTCCGGGTGCGGCTGATCCATCCCGAGATCCTGGGCATCGCCGCGCCGCTCGTCGAGGCGCCGTTCGTGGAGGTGACGGAGGACGGCCTCCGCGTGCGGGAGGCGTCCCTCCGCTGGCCGGACACGGACGAGACGATGACGGTGACGGGGAACGTGACGCTGGACCTGCGGGACCAGCTGCTGCACGGCGTGGTCGGCGGCCAGGCGCGCCAGCACAACATCCGCCCCCTCCTCGTCGCGCTCGACATCACGAACTCCTACCAGTTCATCGACGCCTTCACGAAGGTGGAGAAGCCCGTCGACGTCACCTGCACCTTCGACGTCAACCTCCGCAACAACGACCTCCGCATCCTCCTCGACCTCCATCCCCAGGGCGGCCGCCACCACGGCGTGCCGCTGAAGCGCGTGGACGGCAAGGTCGACGTCCGCGTCTTCGTGCGCGACACGTACCAGAACGCGCGCGTCACCGTGGGACCGCTCGTGGGGGCGCTCGCGGACGGCTCGGCGGTGGAGGGCACGCTCGTCTACGAAAGCACGAACGACGTCGCCACCGTGTCCTTCGACGTGGGGACGCGCGCGCCGATCCGGGACGTGCTGGCCATCGCGGACGTGATGAACGACGGCACGCTCGACTGCCTTTCCGTCACGAACGGCGTCCCCGCCGTCACGCTCAACGGGCGCCTCGCGGTCGATCCGGCCCACGCCGCGCGGAACGACCTCCGCGGCACGCTCGCGTTCGCGCAGGGGAGCCTCTTCGGCATCCCGCTGCGCGAGGCGTCGGCGGCGTTCCACGTGGCGGGCACGACGGTCACGTTCACGAACGCCGCGGCGCGGGGCCCGCAGGGCGGGCGCGTGGCGGGCGGGGGCGTGATCGCCGTGCCGGAGGCGCGCCGGGACCTCGCGACGTTCGGGATCGACCTCACCGGCGAGTCGCTGGTCCTCGCCGACCTTGCGCAGGTCTTCGGCGTCGACCACGGGGAGCGGCGCGGATTCGTCTCCGGGCACGTCGCGCTCTCCGGCCCGCTCGACACGAACGCCGTCGCCCGCCTGGCCGGCGCGGGCCATCTCGTGTGCCGGGACGGGCATCTCGCGCAGATGAAGCTCTTCGCGGGGCTCACCGACTACCTCGCGAAGCACGTGCCGGGCATTTCCGGGCTCGTGAACCTCTCGGAAGGGTCGCTCGACTTCACGCTCCGGGACGGCGTGTTCAGCGCCACGAACGTCGTCGTGTCGGGCCGGCTCCTCTCCGTGCGCGCGGAGGGCGCCTACGACCTCGTGAAGGACCGCCTCGACTTCCGCGCGCACGTGACGCTCACGAAGAACGACTCCCTCCTCGGCAAGCTTGCGACGCCGATCACGTGGCCGTTCGCCAACCTCGCGCAGGTGCTCCTCGACTTCGGCGTCCACGGCTCCCTGGACGATCCGGAGTGGACGTACACGCGCAACCCCCTGGACCTCCTTCCCGTTGGGAAGGGCCGCTGAGCGTCAGTTTCGTATGTTTCATTTTGTGGTTGCGCATTTCGTTCCCTTATGCTAGCATCTCCTTGTTAGGCGAGGAGGTGCATGCATGTTCGGGTTCAAACATCTTCTGCCGTCTTCCACGTTCCGGGCCGCCGTCTGCGTGTCGGTGGCCGTGGGTGCAGCCCTGTCCGGCCTTGGGGACGGGGTCGTGGAATGCCTTGCGGGGCTTGCCCGCGTCCCCGCCGGCGTGGCCGTGACCAACCGCTTCGTCCCGTTCCGGCCCGACTTCGCGTCCGCCCTCGCCGTGCAGATGGACGGCGGGACCAACCGCCTCGATTCCGACGTGGTGGCGTGGCGTCCGGCTGGCGGGGAGCCTGTCGCGCTCTGGAAGATCGAACTGCCGGGGCACGGCCTTGACGGGTGGCTGGTGGTCGGCGTGTCGCCGGACGACGCCGTGCCGGTCGAGGGCCGTCTCGCGCCCGGGGACGAGCTGGTTGTGGACCGAAAGCCGGGTTCAACAAGGGCCGACCTCGTTCTGGGAGGGGTGCAGCCCGCATCGGCCGTTCCGTCGAACGGCTGGTTCCGTTCCGCCGCGTCCGTGCCGCCCGTCTTCGCCGACCTGTCCTTCGACGTCGACGCGGAGGGGGTGTCGGTCGTTGTCTCGAACGGAACCGCCGATGCGGTGGCCCTCTTCAGCCGAGACGGTACTGCGGCGACGGAGGGGTGGACGCTGGAGGCCGTTCTGCGGCCCGCCGACGGCACCGCCTCCTGGACGGGCCTCCTGCCGCCCGTGGGCGGTACGCGGTTCTACCTGGCAAAGGACGCCGCGGACGACACGGACGGCGACGGGATCCCCGATGTCTGGGAAGTCGCGCACGGACTGGATCCCCTTTCATCGGCGGACGCCTCCGCCGATCCCGACGGGGACGGGTTGGACAACCTGTCCGAGTACCGGCAGGGCCTCGACCCGCATGCATTCGACCTCGATCCCCGGCGGGCGCGCCCGGGGCTGGTCGCGCGCGGCTGGTTCTTCAGTTCCGGCATCTCGTCGTTCGCGTGCATGGACACGGCGCCGCCACGCGACTGCTTCGTCTTCGACATGGACGTCGACTTTCCCGTCTCCCGTGAACCGTGGGCGGGGTTTGGTCCCCGCTACACGGACAACTTCGCGCTTTCGCTCGGGGGATGGCTGCGCATCGACGTGCCCGGCACGTACGTGTTCCACATGGCCTCGGACGACGGTTCCTACCTTGAGATCGACGGACGGCGGATCCTGGACGACAGCGGCGCACACGTCTTCCGGTGGCGGTCGGCGACCGTCGAGCTGGCCGCCGGATGGCATCCCGTCGCACTCGCCTACTTCGAGGGCTGGGCCGACGCCGGGTGGGTTCTCGAATGGACGCCGCCGGACGGCGCGCGCGCCGTCGTGCCGCATGCGAACTTCGCCCACCTCGTCGAGGAGGAGACGTTCCCGCCGAACGTGGTCTGGACGGGGCCCACGGCGACCTACGCCCCAGGCAACATCGTGCCGCTGGAGGTCGAGGCCTGGGATTTCGGTTCGGGCGTCGTGCGGGTCGATTTCCTGGAGGGCGGCACGAACCTCATCGCGAGCAGCACGAATGCGCCTCACACGGTCCTGTGGCCGTCGGTTCCGGCGGGACCCCGGCAGGTGGTCGCCGTGGCCCGCAACGCCGCCGGGCTGACGTCCGCCGCCACGGGCTGCGTGTCCGTCGTTTCCATGCCGGAGGAGGGCTACGCCTACGGGCTGGACGCCTTCTACTACCGCCCGGCCGAACCGCCCGTGCGGATTCCCGAAATGCCGCCTGCCTCGGCCCTGGTGGCGTGCGTCGAGAACGACGTGTCGCGTCCCATCGGGCTGAGGGGGCTGACGCAGTGGCCGGCGGACGCCGTGTACAACTACGCCTCCGCCTACGAGGGCTGGCTCCTCGTCCGCGAGCCCGGCGAATACGAGTTCTCCCTTGGTTCGGACGACGGCTCCCGTCTGATCCTCGACGGCGAGACGGTGATCGACGCACCCACGGGGCAGATTCTCACGGCACGCAACGCCCTCTGCGCGCTCGGCGCGGGATTCCATCGTGTGCGCGTGGAGTATTTCCAGAAATGGGGGGTGGCGGAACTCTGGCTGAAATGGCGGAAGCCGGGCGACTGGTCGTTCTCGCTCGTGCCGCCGCCGCGCTTCTTCCGTACGCTCGGCCCTTCGGCGACGGCCGACACGGACGGCGACGGCATGACGGACTGGTGGGAGCGCAACTTCGGGCTCAACCCGTTCGACCCGTCGGACGCCTCCCTCGATCCCGATGGCGACGGCCTGACGAACCGTGAGGAGTTCTCGCATGGCATCCACCCCCACCGTGCCGACACGGACGGCGACGGGATTCCCGACGACTGGGAGGTCGCGCACGGGCTGAATCCGCTGCTCAGGGCGGACGGCGGCCATGACCTTGACGGCGACGGCGCGACGAACCGGCAGGAGTACGAGGCGGGGACGGACATCCGCGTCGCCGACACGGACGGCGACGGCGTGCCGGACGGCGAGGAGATCACCGCGCGTTTCAGCGACCCGCTCGCCGCCGACTTCGACGGCATCGTGCGCTCCGTCGGGCGGCTCGCGCCGAAGGACGCGACGGGTGGGGCGGGCGACTGGGTGCGGCGCGCGGACGAACTCCAGCTCGTCGGGCGTGCCGGCCGCGTCGATTTCACGAACGGCTTCGCGCTTGCCCGGGGCGGGGTCTACCGGGTCCGGATGAGGGGCGTCGGCGAGATGTCCGGCGATGCCGTCGTGCGCTGTCTCGTGGACGGCGTTGAGATCGGCACGGCCAACCTGGCCGCCTTTTCGGAGACGCCGTCGTCCGCATGCTTCTACACGCCCTGGCTGGAGGCCGGACGGCACGCCGTGTCGCTTGACTTCCGCAACGTGGTGAACGGCTTCTCCTTCCGCGTCTTCGAGGTGGAGGTGGATCTTCCCCTGGGGCCGGATTCCGACGGCGACGGCGTGCCCGACTGGGTTGCCACGCACCTGGCGTGGTCGCGGCCCGACCGCCGGGGGGGCGTCTCCTCGAAGGTGTCGCCGTTCTGCCTGACCGGCCGGGCCGTCTTCCCGGGACTCGTCCGGGTGGCGGGCTGCGCCGTCCGGCCGCTTCCCGACCGTGGCTGGTGGACGGACGTCGCCCTCTCGGACGAGGGGCCCGTCTCGGTTCCGTGCTCGTTCGAGAACGGCGGACGGACGGAGGAGGTCCAGATTGAATGGACGGCGGTAGACCTGGCAACTGAGCCGGACATGACGCTCCGCGTCGGCGATGCGCTGCTGCTCGCAGGGGCCGCCGCCGTCCAGGCCACGGGCGCGACGAACGGCCTTTTCGCGGTCGAGGACAGGCTTGTGTTCCGTTTCCCGCATGCGGGCGTCTACCGCCTCATGCCGTGCGACGCCGCCGGTATGCCCCTGCGGAACGTACCGATGACCGTCACCGCGATTGCCGGGACGATGCCGGACCATCTGCCCGCCTGGAAGGGCAAGATCAGTTCGCTCGTCCTGCCGGAACTTCCCCGTGACGGCGTTTCCTTCCGGGTGGACGGCGACCTTGGCTTCGATGTGTCCGACGCCGCCGGGGGCGGCGTGCGCCTCGCGCTGGACTGCCCCGTCTACCAGGGCGCGCGGACCGTGGCGGTCCGCATCGACAACCCCGATGCGTCCGTCCTGTGCAGCAGCCCCGTCGCCGGCTTCACGGCCTACTACACGCTCGACGGCGTCTACCACGCCATCCGCCGCCAGGCGGACGGGACGCTGGTCGTGCTGAACCGGATTTCCGGGTTCGACATCCCCTCCGACGTTGTCCTGAAGATGCGGACCCAGTCGGGGGTCTGTTTCGCGGACGGTTCCGGCGAACTCGTCATCTCGGCTTCCAGTTTCAATGAGATCGGTGACTGCTACTATCGCTTCTTCGTGCCGCCGGAGGTGACGAATCCCTGTCAGTTCCTCCAGGCCGTCTGGAATGAAGGGGGGATTGCGCAATGAAGAGAATCCTGTGCGTCTTGTCCGTGGCACTGCCGGCCCTGTTCGGAGGGCAACTGGCCGTCCTTGCGGCCTCCTCCCGTTCGAACGCCCCCGTGGTCCCGCCCCCGACCCCTCCGGATCCACCGCCCGGCCCCGGCGGCGGTGGAGGTGGTGGCTCCGGCGGTGGCGGGGGTGGCGGCGGAGGAGGCGGAAGCGGCCCCTCCACGGGCGGCGACCCCATCTGCTACGTGGACGGTTCCGTTCTGGAGGCGGAGACGGACGTGCGCGTGCGCTGCCCCGGCCTCGACCTTGTGTTCAAGCGGGCCTATACGTCGTCGAGCGAACGTTCGGAGGAACTCGGCCTTGGATGGACGCACTCCTACGACATCCGGCTGGAGCCGGTGGAGTCGAATCGCGTCCGCGTCTGCCGTTCGGCGGACTTCGCCGCCTCCGGCTGGGCGTCCTCCGTCCGGTTCCCCGTGCCGGAGCCGGGAAGTTCGTCGGTGGCGGAGGCCGGCCCCTTCCGGCTCCGCCGCGAAACGGACGGGACGTGGGCGTTCCAGACGCCGGACCTTCTGACGTATAGGTTCTCGGCCTCCAGCAACCTGGCGTCCATCGTCCACGCCTCCGGTGCGTCCGTGACGCTTGAACGCGACGACGGGGGGCGTCTGCTGCGCGCCGTCCATTCCAACGGGAAGGCGCTTTCATTTTCCCACGTGTGGAATGGGCTGATCAAGTCCGTTTCCACGCCCGACCCGGACTTCAGCGTCCACTACGACTACGGCTGGGAAACGAACGTACACCGTGAGGTGTTCCTGTTGTTGAATCGGGTGAGAAATGTCTTCCATGGCCGTACGGGTGTTGTGACCTATGCCTACGCACCGGACCCGACCCCGGGGAAGACGCACTACGCCCTGCCGCCGGGGTGGGACAATCCGGGATTCCGGAAAGAGGAGGGACTATGCTGGTGCCCTCCGCCGGAAGTGATTGTCACGCACTACGTCCTGACGGAGAAGACGGACGTCAACGGGTTTCACGTCTGGTACGACTATCTGCGCGATACGGACAGCCCCGTGGCGCGGTGCGGCGCGATGTTCTCGTCCGACGGCTACCTGGAGACGACCCTCTCCTTCTCCACGAACGTGACCGTCGAGACGAAGCCGACGGCGTTCGGCCCCGCGACGATGCGCCTGTTCCACGACGAGCTGCTGCGCGAGACGCGCCGCGAGACGGCGGACGAGGCCCGCCTCACCGTCTACGACGCATCCGGCGACGAAGTGGGGAGCATCCTCACGAACCGGGCGACGGCGGCGTACTCGTCCTCCACGCTCGCCTACGGCGACTTCCACAACGTCACCAGCACGGCGTACGCCCTTGACGGCCGCGAGGCCGGGAGGTGGACGGTGGAGTGGCACGAGGGGCTGCTTGCGCGGCGGCGGCGCGTCTCGCCCGAGGGGCGCGTGCGCGAGTGGACGCTGGACGGGAACGTGTTCACCCTCTTCCCGGCGGGCGCGTCCTGTCCGTCCGGCGCCGTGCGCCTCGTCTGCACGGACGACTGGCGCCCGCTGGCGATGACGGACGCGAACGGTGCGCGGACGTCGTTCGCCTACGATGCCGGCGGCTACCTCGCGCGGGTCGAGCCGGACGCCCTGCCCTCCACCGCCTACACGTACGACGCGCTCGGCCATATCGCCTCCGAGACCCGTCCGGGGCCGTCCGGCGGCCGCGTCACGTCCTACACGCGGAATCGGCGCGGCAATCCCCTGCGGGTCGTCCATCCCGACGGCGTGGCGGAGTCCTTCGTCTGGAACGGGAGCGGCGCGCGCGTGGTGGAACACGTCGACCGGGCGGGCCGCACGGACGTCTACAGGTGGATTCTCGGGCATCCCCTCCACGCGGGGCGCGTCGTGGGCGGCGTCACGAACCGGCTCTGGTCCGTCGCCTACGACCCGCAGCTGAACGTCGTCTCGGTCGGCGACCCGCTGGGGCGCGCCGCCGAGACGTACGCCCTCGACGAGAACGAGCGGGTCGTGGCGGTCACGAACCTGGAGGGGCAGGCGATGGCGCGGACGTACCGGCTGGGGGACCTCCCCGCGTCCGTGACGCGCTTCGACGGCACGCCCGTCTCCTACGGTTGGGACGGCGCGGCGAACCTCGCGCGGGTGGACTACCCGGACGCCGCGCTCGCGTTCACGTACGACGGCGACGGACTGCTGACGTCGGCCTCCAACGCCGTCGGCGTCGTCACGAACGTCTACGATGCGGCCACGGGGTGGCTCGCCTCGACGCGCGGCGCGGACGGCACGGCGGTCTCGTTCGCCTACCATCCCGGCGGCGAAGTGGCGTCCGCCGTGTCCGTCGCGGGCACGACGGCCTACACGCTCGACGCGGCGAACCGCACGGCCCGGATCGAGTCGCCGGAGGGGACGTTCCGCTTCGGCCACTGCGCCTGGAACGGCCTCGTCGCGTCGGTCACGAACGTGAACGGCCTCGTGGCGTCCTACGCCTACGACATCCTGGACCGCGTGACGAACATCTTCTGGACGGTGGGCGGCGCGCCCCTCGGCGGCTTCTCGTACGCCTACGACGTGCTGGGCCGGATCACCGCGCGGCGCCATGCGCTCGGCGCGGACACCTTCGACCGCGCCTACGCCTACGACGGCCTCGACCGCCTCGCCGCCGACGGCCCCGTCTCCTACACGTGGGACGCGGCGGGCAACCGCACGGCGAAGCGGGGCGGCGCGGAGGGCGACGTCGACTACGCGCTCGGCGCCGGCGACCGGCTCGCCTCCTGGACGGGCGGCGCGTACACGTACGACGCGGCGGGGAACGTGACGCGGATCGTCCGGGACGGCCGCCCGACGCTGGACCTCGCGTGGAACGGCCAGTACCAGCTCGTTTCCGTCTCGACCAACGGCGTCCTCGCGGAGTCGTACGCCTACGATGCGCTCGGCCGGCGCGCCTCGACGACGACGCGGGAGGGGACGGTGCGCCACGTCTACGGGCGGACGTGGCAGGTCCTCGCCGACCTGGACGGGGCCGGGAACGTCCTCCGCTCCTACACGTGGGGCGGGGGAGTCGACAACCTCCTCGCGGCGAGGGTCGGCGCGAAGGCCTACGCCGCGCTCACGGACGCGCAGGGGACCGTGTGGGGCCTCGTGGGCGGGGACGGAGGGATCGCCGCCCGCTGGACGTACGACGCCTGGGGCAACGTCCTGTCGGAGGAGGTCTCCGACCCGGACCTCGCCGCGTTCCGCTACCGCTTCCAGGGCCGCGAGTTCTCGGCGGCGACGGGCCTCGTGAACTTCCGCGCCCGCTGGTACGACCCCGGAACGGGCCGCTGGCTCTCCAAGGACCCGATCCGCATCCTGGGCGGCCTGAACCAGTATGAGTTCTGCAATGGAGATTCGGTGAATTGTTCCGATCCGATTGGCTGGGCGCACATTGCCACCCGGCCGTTGGATGCTGGTGGAAGCAGGAAAGGACAGGCGATTAACAATGCGTTGTCACGTTTGGACTTGCCGGGAGATATTGACCCCAGGCACGCGGAGATATTCTTTGACGATGGCAAGGAAGGGGCTCCGCCACATATGGGATATAGTGATCGGAGGCCACATCAGGATGATTCTAGTATACCGTACAACAGACATGGCCCCAATATATATGACGACGCGACAATGCGCAGAGCCGTTGAAAATGTTTCGAGTAATTCAGAATGGGATGGTGAGAATTATAATTTTGTGTTTCATAATTGCCAGGATTTCGTTTCTGCTGCAATACGCGAGTACAATCGCCTGATGGAAGAGCGCAAATGATGGAAGAGTGAACCTGTCATGAAAAGATACTCAATTGCCTGTATGGCGTTTTGCATGCTTGTTGTTCCCGTTTGTCATTCCAGTATCGGAACGATTCGCAACGCGATGGCCAGACAGGCGGAATTGGTCAAGTTTCTGGTACTTGGCGGGAAACTGAAATGCACGGTTTATGACTTTGAGCCGGCGGAGTTTTCCTTTCGTTCAACGAACACCGTGTACAAACTGCGGGTCAGGCCACGTCGGGCCGTGCCGCATTATGTCGTTGTGTCCTATCCAACGGATGGACGTTTCAATCGGAAGAGTGTTAGGCGGGCGTTGGATGCGTTCTCTGCCCGCCTGACCATTCGGCATGTGGAGACGGGAAAGGAAACGGTGCTACTTCAAGAGGGGGGGACGGCTTTTGGTGAATTTTACAAGTGGGTCGATGGTCGTGTGGAACTTGAAATGAGGCATGAATTGTTTGCGGTTTATTTGCATTGTTCTGAATGGTATTATCGCGATGAAATAGAATTGACGTTGGAAGTTTGTTCGCCGGTGAACGTGGTGAGTGTTCCGGACCTGCATACGCCGAGACTCTCGTTGCAGGAGGGGTGGATTATTCGGTGAAGGGAGATGTCGTCCTTTCTGGATGACAAGGCCATGGATTTTCGAAGATGCCTGTTGCTGGGCGGTATGCTCGTACTCTCTTCGAGAGCATGGGCTTCGACATTGTATAATACGATGGCGCAGCTGCCGGAACTTGCAAAGTGTATCTTTCTGACTGGACAGAAATTTGAGAGCTATGAGTTTGAACCTTCGGACTTTTCATTTGGAAGGACAGGCGTTGTGTACAGGGTACGGTTCAGGCCACGGCATGCCCTGCCGCACATGGTTTGGGCGACATACCCGAAGGGCGAACTGGTCAGGTGGAAACAGGCCGAACAGGTGATGAAGGGGTTTTCTGCGCGATTGCATATCAAACACGGACAGACAATCCGGGAGGTGCCTCCGCATGGGGGCATGCCCATTGTTTATCGGGATTTCCAGCCGGAAGGCATTGACTTCTATGTTGGACATACATTGTTCGTCTTTCATGTTGGAGAGTTCGGATGGCGTTACGATGATGAAATTGAATTGATGCTTGAGGTGTGTTCTCCCGTAGGACAGGAATCGTATTTGCGGTTGCTGAATCCGAGACTGACTGTACGCGAACGGTCGTACCTTCACTAGCGGAAGAGTTAACGGGATGATGCCATGGTGAATTTCGTTTCTTGACCAAGATTTACGACGTGCCGTTTGGATTCCCTGCGTGACGCGGACGCAATGAATTGCGTCCCTCCCGTGGAATCGATGAGAAAGGCTTAATCGAAACGATTGCGGGGGAACGTGAACTGGACTTGTCGTGAATGGAGCGTGGCCGACATGCGTACACGAGGTAGATTGATGTGGATGCTCGGAGCCGTCCTGGGGGGGATGGCCCTTGTGATGACGGTTGGGGGCGTGTGGGCGCGGCATGTCTCCGGACGGCGGACGGAGGAGGGGGCCGATGTCGTCCACCGGCCCCGGATGGAGTGTGTGTCCGGCGGCGATGCGGCGGACCGGGCGTTGCTGTTCGCGCAGCCGGAGGGGCGGGGATGCCCCGCGCCGTCGCTCGCCTCGGACAAGAACCAGGAGATGGACCGCCTGCTGAACCAACGGGCAATTCCGGCGGACTACGCGGCGACGATGCGCACGCTCCACGACAGCGCGGAACAGGACGACCTGACGCGGAACTTCGCCGTCCAGCATCTCGGCCTCCACGTCCAGGAGCAGGTGCGGCGCGGGACGTACGATCCGCATGCGCCGGACGCCGCGCGCGTCCGCGCGACGCTGGACGCGGCGGCCCGCGCGACCGCCTCCCCGGTCGCCGGACCGGCCTTCCTCGCGCTGGCGGAACTGGCGGCGGTCGATCCGTGCGTCGATGCGGCGGACCTCGACGCGCGTCTCGCGGCATGCGCGGGGGATGTATCGGCGAACGCCCCGACGCGCGTCATCGCCGTCCAGCTCTGCGGCACGCGGCGCGTTCCTGCCGCCCGCGCCGCGCTGCGGTCCATCCTCGCCGACCCGTCCTCCGGGACGGTGCTGCGGCTTTCGGCGCAGCGTGCGCTCGCCCTGTTGGAGTAGTGTTCTCGCATGTGTCCGCGTTTTCATTGCCCCCATCCTTTTTTTGAAAAGTTTTTCATTTCATTTTGTGGTGTCAGTTTCGTATTGCGTCCCCGGCGGGGAATCGGTATACTGCCACTTCCAATTTAACCCTGCACGTTCATTCAGAGGAGTTCCGATGTTCCGCATTGTCCCGTTCTCGCTTGCCGTGTTCGCGGCGAGCGCCATGTGCCTCGGCCAGGTCGTCCACGTCAAGAAGTCCGGCGCCGAGCGCGTCGTCGTCTCGGTCGAGACGGCGGAGGGCTCGCCCGCCGCCAAGGCCTTCAACGCGTCCCTGCGGCGCAACCTCGGCATGAGCGGCTACTTCAAGGTCGGCCCGAACGGCCAGATCAAGGTGACGGGCACGCCGGGCGCGGGCGTCACGGCGGCGGGCAGCGGCAAGCAGGTCAAGACGGCGGCCGCGTTCGCGGACGAGAAGGGCGCGCGCATGGCGGCGCGCGCGTTCTCGGACGCGCTCGTGCGGGCCTACGAGAACAAGAAGGGCTTCGCCTGCGACCGCATCGCCTTCGTGGACCGCAAGGGCAAGGACAACGCGGAGCTCTACGTCTGCTACCCCGACGGCTACGACATCCGCCAGCTCACGCGCGACCACCGCGCCGCCGTGGGGCCCCGCTGGACTCCGGACAAGCGGGAGATCTACTACACCGGCTTCCTGCAGCAGGCCCCGCTCGTCTACCGCATCGACCCGGACAGCGGCCGGCGCGCGCTGCTCGCGCAGTTCAAGGGCCTCGCGACCGGCGCCGCCGTGGCGCCCGACGGGGCGCGCTACGCGATCGTCCTCTCCCACCAGGGCAACCCCGAGCTCTACGTCGTCACGCCCGGCGCGAACCGCATCGACCGCATGACGCGCACGCCCGCCGCCTCCGAGGCGTCGCCGTGCTGGAACGCGAACGGCTCGAAGATCGTCTACGTGACGGACCTCTCGCGCCAGCCGCAGATCTACCTGCTCGACGTCGCCTCCCGGAAGTCGACGCGCATCACGAACACGGGCAGCCAGAACACGAATCCGGACTGGGGCCCCGACGGGCGCATCGTCTACGCCTCCAAGCGCGCCGGGCAGAACGTCCTCGTCGTGATGGACCCCCTCAAGGGCGAGTCCACCGCCCGCGTCGTCACGAAGCCCGGCACCTGGGAGCATCCGAGCTGGGCCGCCGACGGCCGCCACGTCGTCGCCGAGCGCGACGGCGCGCTCTTCATCGTCGACACGGCCCCCGAGGAAGACCGCGACCCGCCCGTGCGGCTCTTCCACAACGCGGGCCACTGGATGAACCCGGCCTGGAGCCGCTGAAGAACGCCTTGCGTCCTTAACGGCAACGTCAAAAAGGAGGAATGAAGATGAAGCGTCGTGAATTTCTGGGCCTGGCGGCGGGCGCCGCGGCGACGGGGGGCTGCTGCTCCCTCTTCAGGGGCGAACGGCCGAGGATCCTCTTCGGCGCGTGCCGGGGCATCAAGGACGTGCCGCTCATGAAGGAGGTCGGCTACGACTTCTTCGAGGGCGGCGTGGCGGGCATGTTCGTGCCGGAGAAGGACGAGGAAGCGTGGAAGAAGCAGAAGGAGGCGATCCTCGCCGCCCCGCTGCCGCTCAGGTCCTGCAACGGCTTCCTCCCCGGCACGTTCCGCCTGACGGGCCCGAACGCCGCCTTCGACGCGCCGCTCGCCTACGCCGAGACGGCGTGCCGGCGCGCGGACGAGGTGGGGCTCAAGACGATCGTCTTCGGGTCCGGCGGCGCGCGCAACGCCCCCGACGGCTTCCCGAAGGACCAGGCGGTGGAGCAGTTCACGGACTTCTGCCGCCGGCTCGCCCTGCGCATCGCGGGCTGCCGGGTGGCGGTGGTGCTGGAGCCGCTCCAGCCCAAGGAGGCGAACTTCCTCAACTTCGTCCATGAGGGCGTGGCCATCTGCCGGAAGGTCGGCTCGCCCCGCATCCGCCTCCTCGCCGACATCTTCCACATGGAGCAGGGCGAGGAGGGCGCCGAGTCGATCCGCATGGCCGGCGCGCTCCTCAAGCACTGCCACATCGCCGAAAAGGGCACGCGCACCGCGCCCGGCCTCAAGGGCGACGGCGCCGAGTTCGTGCCCTACTTCGACGCGCTCCGGGACATCGGCTACGCGGGCGGCGTCTCCTGCGAGTGCGGCTGGGGCGACAAGAAGGACCTCGCGAAGAACCTCGAAACCGCGCTCGCGACGCTGAAGCGCCTCGCCGGCCAGGCCTGAACCCAAAAGGGAGAAGAGCGATGACGATGAAGAACCTCCTGGCGTGCGGCCTGGCCGCGTGCGCCGCGGCGTGGGGCCTCACCGGCTGCCGCGCGCCCGCCGAAGCCCCCGCCTCCGCCCGCGCCCCCCGCGCGCTGACCGCCGAATACCGCGAGAACCCCTGCGGGCTCGACGTGGCCGCGCCGCGCCTCGGCTGGAAGCTCGCGGCGGACGGGCGCGACGTGATGCAGGCCGCCTGGCGCGTCCTCGCCGCCTCGTCGCGCGAGAACCTCGCGCGCGACGTGGGCGACCTGTGGGATTCCGGCCGCGTCGCGGGCGGCGCGAACGTGGGCGTCGCCTACGCGGGCCGGCCCCTCGCGACCTCCCAGCGCGTATTCTGGAAGGTGAAGGCCTGGACGGCGGCGGGCGCGGAGAGCCCGTGGAGCGCGCCCGCCGAGTGGACGATGGGCGTGATGAAGCCGGCGGACTGGCGGGCGAAGTGGATCGGCCCCGCGGCCGCGACGCGGCCGGACGAGGACTTCGGCGCCGCGCAGTGGATCACCGCGCCGGCGGACAGGAAGGGCGTCGCGACGCTCGCGTTCTCCTTCGCCTTCGACGGGGCGAAGCCGGGCGAGTACGCCGAGATGGTCCATGCGGGCGTCTCCCAGCACGAGATCGACGTCAACGGCCGGAAATTCAACAAGTGGAGCGGGCACGTCCACGACTGGCGCTACCTGCGCTTCCGCGACCTCACGCCCTACCTCGTGAAGGGGACGAACACCGTCGTCGTGCGCCTCTTCGCGGACAGGCCGCGCGCCGCGTCCGACCCCATCGACCCGATCCGCCTCCACGCCCCGAAGGACGCGCGCGCGTTCCTCGCGAAGATCGTCCTCCCCGGCGGGCGGACGCTCGTGACGGGCGCGCAGGGCTGGACGTCGCCGAACGGCGCGGTCGTCTCGCTCGGCGGGCCGCGCGCCCCCGCCTGGGGGAAGGACATGGTTCTGCGCGCCGAGAACGCCTCGCCCGCGTTCGCGAAGTCCTTCACCGTGAAGAAGCCCGTCGCCTCCGCCGTCCTCCACGTCACGGGCGTCGGCTTCTACGAGGCCGCCCTCAACGGCGCGAAGATCGGGAAGAAGGTGCTCGACCCCGCCCCGACGGCCTTCGACCGCCGCGTCCTCTACTCGACCTACCGCCTCGACGGCGACCTGCGGCAGGGCGCCAACGAGCTGCGGATCCTCGTGGGGCACGGCTGGTACGACATGCGCGCCGTCGCGACGTGGAACTTCGAGACGGCGCCGTGGCGGAACTTCCCGCGCTGCATCGCGCAGCTGGAGATCGCCTACGCGGACGGCACGAAGGAGATCGTGGCGACGGACAGGACGTGGCGGCAGGTGAAGAGCCCGATCGGCCACGACGACATCTTCGAGGGCGAGGTGACCGGCGCGTGGAACCCGCGCAGCCCCGACCTCGACAAGGCCGCGGTGATGGCCGAGGAGGTGCCGGGCCCCGGCGGACGGCTCGTCGCCGAGGCGCAGCCCGGCGCCGAGGTCATGCGCACCGTGCCCGCGCGGCGCGTCCAGGCGTTCGGCGGCGGGACGTACGTGATCGACTTCGGCGAGAACGTGGCCGGCTGGGCGCGCCTCGTGCTGCGCGGGCAGAAGAAGGGCGACGTCGTCTCGGTCCGCTACGACGAGCGCGTCAATTCGGACGGCTCGCCCGCCGCGCCGTCCGCGCGCGACGGCCTCGGCGACTTCGCCTTCTCGAACCGGCTCAAGGCGGCCGAGAAGGGCGGCGAGCGGCGCAAGGTCGACGCGCACTTCCACTACACGGCCTCGCACCGCGTCTGCGCGGTGGACGCCGCGTTCCAGACGGACCGCGTGGTCTGCTCGGGCGCGGCCGCCGAGGCCTACGAGCCGCGCTTCGTCTACCACGGCTTCCGCTACGCGGTCGTGAAGGGCCTGCGCCAGGCCCCGAAGCCCGAGGACGCCGTCGCGTGCGTCGTCCACACCGCGTTCCCCACGATCGGCTCCTTCGCCTGTTCGGACGCGACGTTCAACGCGCTCATGCAGATGGGCGACCGGGCCTATCGGGGCAACTTCGTGGACGGCGTGCCGACCGACTGCCCGCACCGCGAGAAGAACGGCTGGACGGGCGACGCCTCCATCGCGAGCGAGCTCGCCCAGTACCTCTACGAGAACACGGCCGGCTACGAGAAGTGGCTGCGCGACCTCCTCGACGCCCAGCTCCCCGACGGCAACCTCCCCGGCATCGTCCCCACCTCCGGCTGGGGCTACCACTGGGGCAACGGCGCGGGCTGGGACAGCGCACTGCCCGTCATCGCGTGGAACCTCTGGACGTACCGCGGCGACCGCCGCATCCTCGACGAGATCTACCCCGCGCTCGTGAAGTACCTCGCCCTGGCGGCGACGCGGGCGGACGCGGACGGCCTTGTGAGGCACGGCCTCGGCGACTGGGTGCCCGTCAACGGCAAGCACATGCCCTCCACCCTCTTCACGAGCTCCTGCTACTACTACCAGGCCCTGCGCATCGCCGCCGAGACCGCCGCGCTCAAGGGCCTCTCCGCCGAGGCCGCGCAGTGGAACGCGAAGGCCGCGCAGACGCGCGCGGGCCTCAACCGGCGGCTCTACAAGGGCGACGGCGTCTACGACAACGGCGGGCAGACCGCCCAGGCGATGGCCCTCGCCTTCGGCATCGCGGAGGAGGCCGCGCGCGCGCAGGCGGAGGCGCAGCTCGTCGCCGCCGTCGAGAAGGCGGGCGGCCACCTCGACGTGGGGCTCTACGGCACGAAGCACCTCTTCCGCGCGCTGAGCCGCATGGGCCGGACGGACCTCGCGTTCAACCTGATCGTGAACCCGACGAAGCCCTCGATGGCGGAATGGCTCCAGAAGGGCGGCACGACGCTCTGGGAGGACTGGGGCGACGGCTCCTCGCGCAACCACATCATGTTCGGCGACTTCGTGGGCTGGGCCTACCAGTACCTCGCGGGCATCCGCCCGGCGGAGACGCCGGCCTCCACGAGCGCGGTCACGTGCGCGGCGAAGCCCGCGTTCGGCGAGATCGTCCTCGCGCCGCAGCCAATCGCCGCCTTGGACTGGGCGCGCGCGTCGGTGGACGGCCCGAACGGCGAGATCGTCTCGTCCTGGAGGCGCGAGGGCGGCAAGGTGGCCTACGACTTCACGGTGCCGCCGAACACGACGGCGGTCGTCCTGCTGCCCGGCGAGGCGCCGAAGCGCGTCGGCTCCGGCCGCCATGCGTTCGAGGCGCCGGTCGGCCGCTGACGGCGTTCTGCGGGAGGGACGCAATTCATTGCGTCCGTCGGTCGCGCGGGAGGAGCGCGGTCGCAATGAATTGCGACCCTCCCGTTTTTTTTTTTTTTTTTTTTTTTTTTTTTTT
>CAVEVC010000083.1:23569-29992 GCA_963618935.1 Clostridiales bacterium CCNA10
GCAAGGGCGGGGGGCGGGGGGGGGGGGGGTATGTGGTAGGCTTTACGGTCGCGGCACAAGACTGGGACGAAGAAGAAGCGTCCCGGGAGGGCGCCGCGGCAGTTGGTTCTCGACGAAAGGAGCGGAAGATGAAGCGAATGGCAGTTGTTCTGGGCGCGCTGGCCGGCGCGTGGTGCGGCTCGGCGGACGAGGCGCTGGTCGGGCTGGACGACCTCACGGCGCAGCGCGAGGTCGCCGGAGGCACGCTGACGTGGACGGAACGGGCGGCGGGCGTGGACGCGGCCACGCTGCCGGCGGACCTCACGAACGGGCTGGCGTTCTGGGTGGACGCGAACGCGAACGTCGTCACCGACGCGGCGGGCGGGGTGCAGGCCTGGCTCGACGTGCGCGAGGCGCCCGTCGCGGACGAGGCGGACTGGACGGCGCGCACGAACGCGGCCGCCTGGTCCTACACGCGCGCCCTGCTCTACACGGCGACGGAGAAATACGCCGGCGTGCCGCCGACCGTCCAGGCGGACCGGGAGGGCTTCGCGGGGCTGCGGTTCGTCGACTTCGGCGAATACGGGAGCGGCCGCTGGCTGATGTGGGCGGATGCGCAGGGGAACCGCCTCCGCCTGGCCGTGCGCAGCTACTTCTGCGTCGTCGGCTTCGGCGACTCGGCGGGGTTCATCCTTGCGGACGTGGCCGATCCCGCGCGGGGCGGCGACGGCTACGCGCCCTACCACAAGGGCTCGGGCGGCGGAGACGGGAAGGACGACGCCATCTCGGCGCGCGCCTCCGCGGGCACCAGCCGCATGGAGTACGGCGAGACGCGGCTGGACGGCGTGCGGGTGATCCCCTACGAGGCGAAGTATGCGCGGCGCGCGGTGCAGCTGTTCGGGCAGAACGGCCCGGCGGTCTACAAGCCGGGGGAGTGCCCCGAGCCGTGGGTCTCGACCTTCTTCAACAACAGCAATTACAAGAAGGTGGACGGGGTGGTCGACGTCGACCGGCAGGGCGGCGGCCAGCTGGGCGAGATCCTGTGCTACGACCGCGTGCTGGCGGACGACGAGCGGGCGCGCGTGGAGGCGTATCTGTGGCAGAAGTGGTTCGGGCGCGCGGCGGCGGGGCGGGTGGCGCTCGCGGCGGATGCGGCGCTCGTGGCGGACATGGCGAAGCCGGCGGCCGTGCGGGGCGTGGAGGGGACCGGCACGCTCGTCAAGCGCGGCGAGGGGACGCTCGCCGTCGCCGAGGGCGCGGGGCTCTTCGCGGGCGGCCTGCGCCTTGAGGGGGGCGCGGTGGCGCTTGCGCAGAAGCGCGCGCTTCCGGCCCTCGACGCCTTCGGGGCGGCGACGGTGGAGGTGGCGGCGGACGGCGCGCGCCGCGTGGCCGACGCCGCCGACGCGGCGGGGACGTTTGCGGTCCGGGGGGCGGATGCGTCCGCGCGCGCGCCGCTCGGCGCCGTGGCGGAGGCGGTGACGACGCTGGACGTGACGGACGCGGCGGTCGTGCTGCGCCCGGCGGCGGACGTCGGCAGCGCCTACCGGCCCGCGACGGCCTTTGAGCGGATCGGCAACCTGATCGTGAACGGCGGCTTCGAGGCCAATAACCTGACGGGCGACTACAACCACGACACAATCACGGCCGAGGGATGGGAGGCGGCGGCGACCACGAACGGCTTTAGGTCTCTCTGGGGGCTGACGAAGACGGGGACGCCGTGGCTGAAGCTGACGGACAACACGCCCGTCCCCGTTCCAGAGGGGCAGGTGGCGGCGTATCTGCAGGGGCGCGCCGACAGTTCCATGCAGGGGCGCCTGCGGCAGACGGTGACCGTGCCGATGGCCGGCCTCTACCGCCTCTCCTTCCAGGCGACCCTGCGCGCGCAGAAGGCGAACTGCAACGTCGGGGTCTATCTCGACAACCGCTACGTGTTCGTGCGCCGCTTCCAGGATGCGTACCGCATGGCGGCGGACGGCGTCAGCTACGTGAAGGACCGTGCCGCGACGGACTTCCAGACGATGGGCTGCGACCTGCCGCTGACGGCGGGCGCGCACACGCTCACGTTCGAGGTCACGCTGGACGACACGGCGGACCGGGCGGTGCTCCTCGACGACGTGCGCCTCATGCCGCTCGTGGAGGGGGATTTCGCGTGGGTGCCGGGGGCGGGCTTCGAGAGCGTGACGTCGCCGCTCGCCGCCCTGTCGCCCGTCGGATACGGACAGTTCGGCAAAGCGCCGGCGGGGACGTTCTGGACATTCGAGGAAGGGCGCCTCGCCACGACGAACTTCGTGGAGAACACCGACGGGTCCGTCACGACGAACATCGTGGCCAAAGACGGCGGCGTGGGCCTTGCGCGCACGCCGGGCACGTGGTTCCGGGACGGCCGCGCGGCAGAGGCGTTCGAAGACGGCCAGGTGGCGTTCATCCAGCGGACGGCGGCCCTTGAGAACACCGTCTCGTTTCCGCGCGACGGGCGCGTCTGCCTCTCGGTGCGGTATGCGAACCGCAGCGGCGGGTGGCGCCCGACGGGCCACTCGTGCCGCGTGACGCTGGACGGCGAAGAGCTCGCCTCCTTCATGCCCGCCGTCTCGACGATGACCACGTTCCGCCACGTGTTCGAGGTGACGGCGGGGACGCACGTCGTGCGCTTCCAGGGCGTCGTGCCGGGCGTGAAGGAAGACTATGCGACCATCCTCGACGACGTGCGCTTCCAGTACGTGGACGACGAACCGGGGATCGTGAAGGACCCGTCCTTCGCGCGCGAATTCTCGTCGGAAGGGGGCTGGACGGCTGACGGCTCGGTGGCGCGCCTGCGCCTTGCGGACCGCGACGTGGCGGCCGCCAGCCTCGCGGGGACGGCCTCGCTCGCGCGGACGTTCACGACGCCCTCGAACGGCGTCTGGGCGCTCACGTTCGACATGGCGGGGCGGCCGGTCGACCTCGCCTCGGCGAGCGGCGTCTACAACGGCTACAAGTACTACCCGCACCGCGTGGGCGTGTGGGTGGACGGGGCGCAGGTGACGTCGCTCGTCGCCGAGTCGCCCATTTCGGAGACGTTCACGCTGCGCCTGCCGTGGCTTGCGGCGGGCGGGCACACGCTCGCCTTCAAGGGCGAGACGACGGCGCCTACGGAGGCGCGCACGCTCGTCGGCGGCGTGCGCATCGATCCGCTCGCCGTGCAGGAGGCGCTGCCGGACCTTGCGGAGCGGACCCTGCGGCTGAGCGGTTCGGCCAAGGCCGTGCTCGATTTCGCGGGCGCCCTGCGCGTGGGGCGCGTGCAGCTCGACGGGAAGGCCGTGACGGGCGTCCTCGACGCCACGACGCATCCCGACTGGTTCGAGGGCCCGGGGCAGGTCGTCGTCAAGCCGCGGGGGACCGTGCTGATCCTGCGCTGAAAAAGGGGAATGAGGTGGAACGGGCGCGATGAAGACGCGACAGATGTTGTTCGGGGCGGTGGCGGCGCTGGCGCTGGCGGGGGCGGCGGCGCCGTCCCTGGAGGTGGGCTTCCGGGAGCCGCCGAAGGCGAACCGCCCGCAGGTGTGGTGGTGGTTCGATGCGGGGGCGCCCCGGGAGGCGATCACGCGCGACCTGGAGGGGCTTGCCCGCGTGGGCGTGAGCGGGTTCCACGTCTACGGCGGCGACCCGGCGACGGTCCTGTGGGTGGAGAAGGCGAAGTGGGCCCTCCACGAGGCGGCGCGGCTGGGGCTCGACGGCGTCGTGTGCATCGGCGCGGCGGGGTGCGGGCACGCGAAGACCGACCCGCGCCTCGCGCAGAAGGACGTCACGTTCACGAAGGCGTCCGCGCTCGGCGGCGGCACGCTGCGCGCGCGCCTGCCGAAGACGGGGCTTGCCAACGTGCCGAAGGAGAAGGACGGCCTCGCCTTCTACCGCGACGTCGCCGTCCTCGCCGTGCCGTCCTCGCCGGACTTCGTGCCGGTCGAGGCCGTGCGGGACGTCACGCGCTTCTTCGACCCGGCCACGGACACGCTGGCGTGGCCGGACGCGCCGGCGGGCGGCTGGACGCTCCTGCGCGTCGGGTACGTCCCCAAGGTGTTCGGCTGGATGGGCTGCTACATCGACCACATGAGCCGCGCGGCGTTCGACGCGCACTGGGCGCGCGTGATGGCGCCGCTCCTCGGCGCGCTCGCGCCGGATGAGCGCGCCGCGCTGAAGGGCGTGATGTGCGACAGCTGGGAGGCCGGGACGGTGAGCTGGACGGACAGCTTTCCCGAGGAATTCCGCGCGCGGCGCGGCTACGACGTCCTGCCGTGGCTGCCCGTGAAGGCGGGCGTGAAGCTGGGGACGCCCGGCCTGACGGCGCGCTTCGTCCGCGACTTCGCCGAGACGGTGAGCGAGCTCATCGCCGAGAACCACTACGCCTACCAGAAGGAGGTGGCGAACCGCCACGGCCTCGTCTCGATCGCCGAGGCGGCCGGGCCCCACCAGGTGCAGGGCGACGTGCGCCGGATGCAGGGGCGGTGCGACGTGGCGATGGGCGAGTTCTGGATGCCGAGCGCGCACCGCCCGCTCGTCCCCCAGCGCTTCATGCTGCGCGACGCCGCCACGGCCGCCCACGTCTACGGGATCCCCGAGGTGCTGGCCGAGGCGTTCACGACGATCAACACCTACTGGACCGAGAGCCCGGCCACGATGAAGCCCTGCGCCGACCGGGCCTTCTGCGACGGCCTCACGCGCGTGTGCTACCACGGCATGAAGCTCTCGCCGTCGCTGACGGACCGCCCCGGCGCGATCCGGAACGTGGGGACGCACTACAACCCGCAGACGACGTGGTTCGGGCAGTCGGGCGCGTTCAACCGCTACCTCGCCCGCTGCTCGTGGATGCTCTCGCAGGGGCGCTTCGCCGCGGACTGCCTGGTCTACGCGGGGGACGCGGTGGGGCTCTTCGCCGGGATGAAGACGCCGGCGGACGGCCTCGGCGACGGGTTCGACTACGATTTCTGCCCGACCGAGCTCCTCCTTCGCGCGCGCGTGGAGGACGGCATGGTCGTGCTGCCGGGCGGCATGCGCTACCGCGTGCTGGCGCTCGGCGACCGCAACCCGAAGACGCGGGACTGGATGCGCCCGGGGAAGGTCAAGGTGTCGCCGCTCGCGCCCGCGCCGCTCGCGGTGGGGGAGGCGGCGATGTGCAGGCTGCGCGAGCTGGTCGAGGCCGGGGCGACGCTCGCGGGGGCGCGTCCGGACGGGCCGACGAGCATGAACGAGTCGAGCGCGCGCTACCACGCGGCGGCGGATGCGCTGTGGGGCCCGCGCGGCTCGGCGCCCGCCGCGCGGCGGACGGTCGGGAAGGGGCGCGTCTTCCGCGACCGCCCGGCGGCGCGCGCGTGGCTGGCCGAGGCGGGGATCGGGCCCGACTTCGCGGTGGAGGGCCTGCCGCCCGAGAAGGCCGGGGCCATCGACTGGATCCACCGCACGACGGGGACGAACGAGATCTACTTCGTCTCGAACCAGGGCGGGGAGGCGGCGGCGTTCACGGCCGTCTTCCGGCAGGCCGATGCGGGGGCGGCCGCCCTGTGGGACGCCGTGACGGGACGGCGCACGCGCCTCGCCGCCGCCGGGGACGGCAGGACGGTGCGGGCGCGCCTCGCGCTGCCGCCGTTTGGGTCGGCGTTCGTGGTGTTCGGTCCGGGCGCGGCGACGGCGCCGGAGAGGCCGTCGCCGACGCCGGCGGGGACGCTGGAGGGCCCGTGGCGCGTCCAGTTCGATCCGGCCTGGGGCGGGCCCCGGGAGGCGCAGACGTGGACGGCGCTCGTCGACTGGACGGCGCGCCCGGAGGCGGGCATCCGCTTCTATTCGGGGACGGCGGCCTACCGGACGACGTTCGACGCGCCGGCGGGCTGGACGGCGGGGCGGGCGGTGCGGCTCGACCTCGGCACGGTCGGCGTCCTGGCGGAGGTCGCGGTGAACGGGCGGGAGCTGGGCGTCGCCTGGACCGCGCCCTTCGCGCTTCCGGTGGGCGAGGCCCTGAAGGCGAAGGGCAACGAGCTGGAGGTGCGCGTGACGAACCTGTGGCCGAACCGCCTGATCCGCGACGCGGGGCTGCCGGCAACGGAGCGCCTGACGCGCACGAACCTCAACCCCTACAAGCCGGGCGACGCCCTGCTTCCTTCCGGCCTCTTCGGCCCCGTCACGCTCGCGTTCGAGTAGGCGCCGCCGCGCGCGCCCCCGCGTGGACGAGCCCTTCGGCGGCCAGCACGGCGCCGGCGGCGAGGAAGAGGACAAGCCAGTCCGTTGCCTTGAGCGGCACGACGTCGAAGAGGCGTCCGCCGAAGGTGACGAGCACGACCTGCCCGACGAGGATCAGGGCCGCGATGCCGAGGAACGTGCCGCAGCCGCGCCAGTCGAGGAGCGAGCCGCCGCCGAGCGTCCGAACCCGGAACAGGTTGCCGAGCTGCAGGAACACGAAGAACGTGAAGAACGCGCTCA
>CAVEVC010000084.1:0-13922 GCA_963618935.1 Clostridiales bacterium CCNA10
CCCCACACCACCACCACCATGTCACCCTGGTCACATCAACCAGGGTGGCATATTCTTTTTCCCATCCCCATCCACCATCACCCTCCACCGTCACCCATCCATCCGTGTACGCAATCCCGCCACGGACACGATGATTGCATTTCACGCGAACCTCCAGACACATGATTATCTTACGCATAAAAATCTCATCCGTCTCAAACGAAGTCGCGTCTTCCCTTGATCCCATTCGTGATTCGGCGACACGTTCAAGGGCGGAAATGGCATGCATCCATCAGACAGGACACGTCATGCAGGGTTTCCATCCACTTGCTTCGGGCAAGACACAGTTCCCAGCGTGCTTGGCAGCCTAAAACCTGCACCCAAATGTACCGGGTCGGCACACTCCTACCTTCTACGAACCCTTTTCAACACAAGAAGGCCTAATCGCACACACTAAAATTACTCTAACGCGGCATCCACGGCACGAAAGAGCGCGGCGAACGTATTGGGACAGTCATGAAGGATCTTCTCGACCATCTGCCGTGTCGGCTTGGGAATCGGTTCGCGTCCTGTTTCCAGTCGGCTGACGCGGCACATCTTCCCGGTCATACGGAACTTTCCATCAGGCACAATGGGCATCGGCACGCATGAACGGACATTGGAGGGAACAGAAAGACCGCTTCGCTCTTCCGCATGGAGAGATGGCAACAGTGCATCCACGGGAATGGGATCGCGGACATCCACGGCCTGACGGAGACGACGTGCAAGGGACTTGTATCGCATGAGCGTCTTATACCGCTCGAAGAGTTCGGGCGTGTTTTCGCGCAACCACGCCTTAATGCCCCCATTACGGCCTAATATCTCACCGCCCGGACCGATGCGAAGACAGTTATCCACATAGCACTCAAGGTCTTCGAGAAGCCCCCCAAGCCGGATTTTCGCCTCCGGTGACGCCTCGCGCGTAGAGAAGGCGGCGCGCAGGGTCTCTGGCGTCGGGCAGGGATTCGTCGTCGTACGGCGCGTGACGGCACGACGTTCCGCCGCGAGGGCACGGCGCCGGGCGTTGTCACGTACATAGTAGCGGGGACGGCAGACCCGACGCTGGAGACGATCAACCTCGTGGGTGAGCCCGCGCCGCAGACAACGAAGCCCCCGCAGATCGGTAACGCCGAGCGCAAGCTGGAGGGCAATGTGTGGATGGTGGAGGAGAAAGTTCGCCTCCTCGTCGTCAAGGCGCTTGGTGTGGTCGATGAGAGCACGGTCGTAAGCCTCCGCGTACCAAAGGCGACGGGACTCCCGGCGTCCACTACGCGAGCCGGACTTCAGGACGGTGTCATCCAATTCGCCCGCACGCGTATAGGAGACGTTGCCTATCCGTCCCGCGCGAACGTTGAAGAAGTTGCGTTCAACCCATGCGGCGAAGTCAGCACGCACGGCACTCGCAACGGCACGTGGAACATCCCGCAGACGCAAACGTGCGTTGCCGCCCGTCGCCCACGTCCCTTCGTCGACGTCTTTTTCCCACGCCGCGCCGAAAGAGCTCTGTTCCGTCCGTTCCATGCTGCCTAGTCTACCAGATGCCGGGACACGGCGCAATGAGATTTTTATGCGTAAGAAAATCTCAACATAAATCTCAAATAAAATACAGCACGGCGGGAGGGGGAATCCTCCCGCCGTGCGTTTTCTATGCCGCGCATATCTTCTAGGCCGTGCGTCTGCTAGGCCGCGTATATCTTCTATACCGGATGTCTTCCATCCGGCAGATTTTCTATCCGGCAGATTTTCCGTGTTCTACAAATTACGCCGTTCCACTCTTGCTTCGGAAATGAACTACTGTGAGCCACAAAGTTCACAAAGCCTTTGCATTTTGCTGAGAAGGATCACTCTATTTCCTTACCGCATCTCTAGGCGGTTTGCGGCGCTCTAGGCGGTTTGCGGCGCTCTAGGCGGTTTGCGGCGCTCTAGGCGGTTTGCGGCGCTCTAGGCGGTTCGCGCCGCCTGTTCGGCCTGCTGGAGGTGGAGGATGGCGGCGTAGGGATCGTCTGCGGCGCAGACGGCGCGCACGACGGCATAGTTCCGCGCGCCCGCGCGCAGGAGCTCCGGCAGGCGGTCCGCATCGACGCCGCCGATGCAGACGGCGGGGAACGGGACGGAACGGGCCATCTGGACGGCCGTCGCGACGCCGAGCGTCGGGTCGGGGATGTCCTTCGTCGGCGTCGCCCAGACGGGCCCGACGCCGATGTAGTCCGGGCGCTGGGCCATCGCCGCGCGCGCCTGGCCGGGGCTGTGCGTGGAAAGCCCCACGATGCCGAGGGAGGGAAACCGCGCGCGCACCTCCGCGACGGGCATGTCGTCCTGGCCGACGTGGACGCCGTCCGCCTCGACCTCGGCGGCGATGGCCGGATCGTCGTTCACGATGAAGAGCGTCCCCGTCCCCCGCGTCGCGGCGCGCACGGCACGGCCCGCCGCGACGATCTCCGCGCGCGGACAATGCTTCATGCGCAGCTGGACGATCTTCACCCCGGCCTTCACGGCCGCCTCCGCGCAGGCGACGTACCCGGCCTTCGGGTTCGTCATCACGAGGTAGAGGCCGAAGTCGGTCACGGCAGGCCCTCCGCGAGCTTCTTGATGCGGCGCGACGTGCGGACGGCGCAGAACTGCTTGCCGCACATCGAGCAGTGGTCGTCGCCGTGCGCCTCGTCCGTGAACGCGCGCGTCTTGAGCCAGCGCGCCTTCGCGCGCGCCGGGTCGAGGCAGAGCGCGAACTGGCGGTCCCAGTCGAAGTCCGCCCGGGCGCGGGCCATCGCGTCGTCGCGGTCGCGCGCGCCGGGGAGGCCGCGCGCCACGTCGCCCGCGTGCGCGGCGATCTTGTAGGCGATGCAGCCCTGGCGGACCTCCTCGCCGTCCGGGAGGCCAAGGTGCTCGGACGGCGTCACGTAGCAGAGGAGCGAGGCGCCGTAGGTCGCCGCCGCCGTCGCGCCGATGGCGCTCACGATGTGGTCGTAGCCGGGCGCGATGTCGGTCGTCACGGGGCCGAGCACGTAGAACGGCGCCTTCCGGCAGACCGCCTGCTCGCGCTCCATGTTCATCTGGATCTGGTTGAACGGAATGTGGCCGGGGCCCTCCACCATCACCTGCACGCCGCGCGCGCGGCAGCGGTCGACGAGCTCGCCGAGGACGTCCAGCTCGCCGAACTGCGCGGCGTCGGAGGCGTCCGCGAGGCAGCCGGGGCGCATGCCGTCGCCGAGCGAGACGGTGACGTCGTGCGCGGCAAGGATGTCCAGCACCTCGTCCCAATGCGCGTAGAGCGGGTTCTCGGCCTGATGCTCCATCATCCACTCGGCCATAATCGCGCCGCCGCGCGAGACGATGCCCATGACGCGCTTCATCGCGGGCGGGATGTGCCGGAGGAGAAGGCCTGCGTGGAGCGTCATGAAGTCGACGCCCTGCTCGGCCTGCGCGCGGATGACGTCGAGGAGGAAGGACGGATCCATCTGCGGGATGTCGCCTTCGAGGCGCGAGATCGTCTCGTAGACGGGCACCGTGCCGAGCGGCTTCGGGCTTGCGTCGAGCATGCCCTGGCGGATCGCCTTGAGGTCGTCGGAGCCGACGGAGAGGTCCATCACGAAGTCCGCGCCCGCGTCGAGCGCGATCTTGAGCTTTTCGAGTTCGTCGCCCTTCCCCGAGTGCGTCACGCTGCGGCCGAGGTTCGCGTTGATCTTCGTCGCGAACATCCGCCCCACGCCGACGGGGCGGCAGTTCGCGTGGTGGACGTTGAGCGGGATCACCGCCTCGCCCGCCGCGACGGCGGCGCGCACGGCCTCCGCGTCCAGCCCCTCGTCCGCCGCGACGATCTTCATCGCCTCGGTCACAATGCCCTTCCGGGCGGCTTCCAGCTGCGTCATTGTCTTCTCCTTGTGGCCTTGCCTGAATGGTGGATGAATGAAAAACTGCGGCACGTTCACGCCCGCGTGCGCGCCGCGAAGTGGGCGCTGTCGCCGCGCGCGCCGTAGTTGACGCGCTCGCCGATCGCCGCGAGGCGGCGTTCGAGGCAGGCCCGGCACTGCAGCGCGTTCTCGTCGAGGCAGGGCTTGCCCGCATAGAGCTGGTAGCGGCGGCGGTAGGCGGGGTCCGTCACGTTCGGCATCATGACGTTCGCGCCGGCGAGGACGCCCTGTTCGCGGCCGTCGGGGGCGAGCGCCTGGAGGGCGGTCGTGGCGGCGATGTTGACGTCGTGCAGGTAGAGGCGCGTCGCGGCAATCATGTTGAGGCCGAGGCGCAGGCGGCCCGCGTCGTCCCACGGCCGGGGGGCGGCGGCGAGGGGCGTCTCGGGGTGGGGGATGTACGGGCCCATGCCGATCATGTCCGCGTCCACGTCGCCGAAGAAGACGATGTCGCGCGCAAGGTCCGCCATCGTCTGGCCGGGCAGCGCGCACATGACGCCCGTCCCGACCTGGTAGCCGCAGCGGCGCAGGGCCGCGAGGCAGGCGACGCGGCGCGCCCAGCTGTGGTCCGCCGGGTGGAGGCGCGCGTAGAGATCCGGCGAGGACGTCTCGATGCGCAGCAGGTAGCGCGCCGCGCCCGCCGCGCGCCAGCGGCGGTAGACCGCCTCCTCCTGCTCGCCGAGCGACAGCGTCACGCCGAGGTTGAGGTGCGCCATGCCGCGCAGGCAGTCCTCGATGAAGGCCGTGTTCGCCTCGCTTTCGACCTCGCCGCCCTGGAGGACGATGGAGGCGTAGCCCGCCGCCGCGTCGACCTCGGCCATGCGCAGGATGTCCGCGCGGGAGAGGCGGTAGCGCGCGAGGGCCGCGTTCGAGCGGCGGATGCCGCAGTAGAGGCAGTCCTTCGCGCAGACGTTGCCGATCTCGACGATGCCGCGCATGGAGACGCGCTTCCCCGCGACGCGGCACTTCTGCGCGTAGGCGGCCGCGTAGACGGCGCGCCGCTCGGCGGGGTCTTCGAGCGAGACGAGGCGCGCGAGGTCGTCCACGGAGAGGTTGCGCGGCCGCGCCTGCGCGCGCGCGAGGATCTGTTCGAGGGCGGCGTCCATCGTCCCGCCTAGATGCGGTTGTCCCAGTTCTTGAAGACGACTTCCTGCCCGTTCGCCCGAATGGCGTCGTAGACGTCCTGCGGACGGCGCTGGTCGGTGAGCGTGAACTGCGCGACGTCCGCCTTGTGCTCCTGCTCGAGGACGGCGTAGCCGCCGGGCGTCACGCGCGAGCCGGCGCTCATGTTGTCCGCCGCCACCTGCACGATGTAGTCGCGGAACGCCGGCGCCTCGCGCGTCGAGACCGTCATGCAGCACTGCGGGAAGACGATGCGGAAGGCGAGCATCATGAGGTCGACGTCCCGCTCCGGCACCTCGCACGGCGGCACGAAGCCCCCTTCCACGCGGCAGAAGCGCGGGAAGGCGAACTGCACCTTCGACCCGTAGCACTCCTTCATCAGGTAGAAGGCGTGCGCGCCGAGCGAGGCCGCCTCGGGGCGCCACGGCGAGAGGCCGAGCAGGAAGGCGCAGCCGAGCGTGCGGAAGCCGGCCCGCCCGGCGCGCAGCTGCGTCCAGAGCCGCCATTCGTAGCTGGCCTTCGGCCCGGCGGGATGGAAGTAGCGGTACCGCTCGGGATCGTAGGTCTCCTGGAAGCAGGTGAGCGCTTCGTAGCCCGCCTCGAACATCGCCCTGTAGCCCTCTTCGCCCTGCGGCGCGACTTCGAGGGAGAGGTTCGAGAACATCTTCTTGAGGAGCCTACCCACCTCGCAGAAGCGCGCCACCGTGTTGACGCGCGGGTCCTCGCCCGCGACGACGAGCAGGCTGTCGATGCCCGTGGCGCGGATCGCCTCGGCCTCCCGGCGGATCTCGTCGAGCGTCAGGTTGCGGCGCACGGTGCCCTTGTGCTGGACGCGGAAGTCGCAGTAGCGGCAGGAGTTGATGCACGTGTTGCCGATGTAGAGCGGCGCGTAGACGCTCACCGTCTTGCCGTAGTACTTGATGCGGGCGAGGCGCGCCTTCTTCCGCATCGCGTCCATGAACGGATACGCGGCGGGGGAGAGGAGGTTCAGGAGGTCGAACCAGTCGTGCCGGTCCTTCGCGAGCGACGCCTGCACCATCGCGGGCGTCGCCTTCGCGAAGTAGGCGTCGACCTCGTCCTCGGAATACTTCAGGAGGGGGAACATGGGAAGGGAAGCGCCTTACTTGAAGATGTCCATCGGGGAGGTCGCCGAGGCCGTCGCGCGGGCGGACGGCGGGCCGGCCCGGAGCGCAAGCTCGGCGGCCTGGACGGCGAGGCCGAACGCGCGCGCCATCGCGACGGGATCGTCCGCCGCCGCGACCGCCGTGTTGGCGAGCACCGCGTCCGCGCCGAGCTCGATCGCCTCCGCCGCGTGCGAGGGCAGGCCGATGCCCGCGTCCACGACGACGGGCACGTGGCTCTGCTCGACGATGATCTCGACCATGTCGCGCGTGCGGATGCCGCGGTTCGACCCGATGGGCGAGCCGAGCGGCATCACCGCCGCCGCCCCCGCGTCCTCGCAGCGGCGCGCGAGGACGGGGTCGGCGTTGATGTAGGGCAGCACGACCATGCCGAGCTTCGCGCACGCCTCGACGGCCGCAAGCGTCTCGACGGGGTCGGGCAGCAGGTAGCGCGCGTCGGGGTGGACCTCGATCTTGATCCAGCTGTACCCGGCGGCCTGGCCGATCTTCGCGATGCGCACGGCCTCGGCGGCGGTGCGCGCGCCGGACGTGTTGAGCATCACCTCGACCTTCGAGCGGTCGACCGCCTTCAGGATATCGTCGTGCGCGGCGTCGCCCTCGTGGACGCGCGTGAGCGCCGTCGTGACGAGCTCCGCGCCGCTCGCCGCCAGCGCCTCCTTCAGCAGCTCGCCCGAGGCGAACTTTCCCGTTCCCAGGAAAAAGCGGCTCTTGAACGTCCGTCCGCCAATCACCAGATCCTTCATTGCATTCCTTTCCTACGCGGGCATGACCCCGATCAGGTTTGCCGGTTTCATCTCAGCCCGCCGCACGCGCGGCGGGCACCCGGAAAACGCGCCGCATAGTTTACCACATCCCGCGCGTGCGTGGGCCTGCGAATTCATCCCGTCGGCCGCGCGGGCGCGCGCGCCCCGCCGGGCCGCCTCTCACCAGACGGAAACGGCGTCGAGGGCGTCGCGGACGATGCGGCCGGCGGCGGCCTCGCGTTCGTGGCGGCCCGCGCTTCCGAGGACGACGACGACGACGCGCCGGCCGCCGCGCGCCGCCGTGAGGGCGATCGACGAGCCGGAGGCCCGCGTGTAGCCGGTCTTGAGCCCGTCGCAGCCCGGCACAGGGCGCGCAAGGCCCTTCTCGTCGCGGCTGCCGGGCAGGAAGTAGTTGTGCGTGGCGAGGGCGAGCTTCTTCCCGTTCCCCGCCGTCACGGTGCGCGTGGCGGCCGACGTGAAGCGCAGCGCCCCGTCGATCCGGACGACCGCGCGGCAGAGCTTCGCGAGGTCGCGCGCGGTGGACGTGTCGAAGCCGCGCGCATCCTTGAGCCCCGGCGGGAGGCCGTTCGGCGACGCGTAGCGCGTCGAAGCCATGCCGAGCTCCTTCGCCCGGCGGTTCATCCGCGCGACGAACGCCCGCACGAGCTCCTGCGACTTCGCGGTGGGCGGCGCCGGGCCGCGTCCGCCGCCATGGATCCAGGCCGCGTGCTCGGCGAGCGCCACCGCGCCGTCGTTCGCGCTCTTGACCATGATCGCGAAGAGCAGGTCCTCCACCGTCATCGTCTGCCCGCGCTTCAGGTCCACCTTGCTCGGCTCCATCTGCTCCGCGTAGGCGCTGCCCGCCACGCGGTCGGCGAGGGCGTAGCGGCCCGCCCGGACGTCCTCCAGCACGAGCAGGAAGGTCATGAGCTTCGTCACGCTCGCCGGGAACGCCGTGCGGTCCGCATGGTCGGCGAAGAGGACGCGCCCCGTCCCCGCATCGACCGCGATCGCGCCGCGGTAGGGCGCGAGCGGGCCCGCCCCCTTCGGCGCGGGCTTCGACTCGTGCTGCGGCGGCGACGCCTTCCGCGCGGCGACGGGCGCCTTCCGCGCCTTCGCGGGCGGCGCCGCCGCCACCGCGCCGCCCACGAGCGACACGGCCACCAAAACAAGCAGAACGCTACGCATAGCTGTGCATCCCCGTGAAGAGGCGGGAGAGGTTGATCCAGGTCAGCGTGAGGAGGATCATCGCGGCCCCCGCCGCGAGGAACGCGCGTTCCGCACGCGGCGACAGGCGCGGACGCAGGTGGAAGTACGCCGCGTAGACGAACCACGTCGCAAGCGACCACATCTCCTTGGGGTCGAACTGCCACCAGTGCCCCCAGCAGACCTTCCCCCAGGCCGCGCCCAGGACGAGCCCGACGGTGAGGAGGAGGAAGCCGGGCGCCACCAGACGGCGCCCCGTGCCGAGCGCCGCGCGCACGAGCAGGATGTACCCCAGCACGTAGGCCCCCACGTGCGGCACGAAGAACGGACTCTGGAGGGCCGGCATGAGGCGTCGCACGCGGCCGTCCATGACAAACGCGACCGGAACCAGCACCAGCGCCAGCAGCAGCGCGTCCACGAGCAGCGCATGCCGTTCGCGCCGCGCGAAGAAGGTCAGGACGGGGATCATCGCCGCCGCGCACATCAGGAACTCGTAGAGGTTCTGCATCGGCGGATGGCCCGTCGCAAGGCCCCGGTGGACGAGCATGGCGAGCGCGCCGGCGAAGGCGAGCGCGTAGAGGCCCCACGCGAGCCGCGCCCAGGGCGTCGCCGCCGGATGCGCAACCGCCCCCTGCGGCGCGGCGCGGCCCGTGCGCATGAACGCGAAGCCGAGCGCCCCCACGAGGACGAGCAGGCCGCCCGCCGCCGCCCACGGCAGCCCCACGTCCTTCACGCACTGGAGGATCGTGAAGTAGAGCGGCGCGCCCGTGTGCGGATTCGTCAGCTCCTCGTAGGAGCTCTGGTAGACCCACCACCCGCACGCGACGAGCGGATGGTTGACGGAAATCGTCACGGGCGCGCGCGGCGCGCCGTCCGGCTCGATCTCGGCCTCGCACGTGTACTGCCGCACGCCGCCCGTGTCCGCCCAGCGGTCGATCGTGAACGCGCGCACCGAGAGATTGAAGCCATCGGCGGACGGCCCTTCCGCGACGCGGCCCGTCTGCCCCGCCCGGAGGCGCAGATAGCCGTCCTCAGGTCCAAGCCATTCGTTGTAGGCCCAGCCGCCCAGCATGAGCGCGAAGCCCACGTGGAGGCAGAGCGCCGGCCACCGGCGCACGGAACGCACCCCGGCGAGGAGGCAGAGGGCGGCGGCGGCGACGACGCCCCCTACTGCCGCGCCCCGCTTCATGAGCGCGAGCGCCCCGTCCGCGCCCGCGCACGCAAGCCCCACGGACAGGACCGCGCCGGCGAGCAGCGCCGCCGCCGCCGCGCGCCGCCCCGTCGCGCCCGCCCAGAGCGTCCGAAGCCGCGTCACGGCGCGAGGGCCCCCGTGAGGTCGCGCACGGCGGCGAAGCCCTGCCGCGCGCAGTAGGCGGCGATGCCGTCCACGACGCGCGCCGCCGTGGAGGGGTCGGTGAACGTCGCCGTGCCCACGGCGACCGCCGTCGCGCCCGCGAGCAGGAACTCGATGGCGTCCTTCGGATCGTAGACGCCCCCCATCGCGAGGATGGGCAGCTTCGTGCAGGCGTGGACGTCGTAGACGGCCTTCACGGCGGCGGGGTGGATGCCACGCCCCGAGAGGCCGCCCGTGCGGTTGCCGAGCACGGGGCGGCGCGTCTCGATGTCGATGACCATCGCCGGAATCGTGTTGATGAGGGCCAGGGCGTCCGCGCCGTTCTCCTCGCACGCGGCGACGTAGGGACGGAAGTCCGGCACGTTCGGCGCGAGCTTCACGATGAGCGGCAGCTTCGTCGCCGCGCGCGTCGCGGCCACCACCTGCGCGAGCACGGCGGGGTCCTGCCCGAACGCATGCCCGCCCGCCTTGACGTTCGGGCAGCTCACGTTCATCTCCAGCGCCGCGACGGGCGCGCCCACGTCGGAGAGCCGCCGCGCCACCTCGCCGTATTCCGCGACGGAGCCGCCCCAGATGTTGACGATGAGCGGCGGCACGTTCGCCGCGCCCGCCGCCGCGCCCACCGTCCGCACGTAGTGCGGCACGACGTGGCCCGCGAAGGACGCGACGCCCGGGCCCTGGAGCCCGATCGCGTTCACGAGCCCGCCCGGCACCTCCACGTGGCGCGGCATCGGGTTGCCCGGCCACGGGTCGAGGCGCACGCCCTTCGCCGTCACCGCGCCCAGCTTCGCGTAGTCGAGCGCGCCCACGTACTCCGGCCCGTACCCGAACGTGCCGCTCGCGGTCGCGACGGGCGTGCGCATCCTGAGGCCGCCCAGGTCCACGCCTAGATCGACCATACGATCTCCTCCGCCTTGAAGACGGGCCCGTTCACGCAGCAGCGGGCGTTGGAGACCTCGCCGTTCGGCAGCCGCACCGGCTGGATGCAGGCGAAGCAGGCCCCCACGCCGCACACCATGTGGCGGTCCATCGAGATCCAGCCGGGCCGCCCCGCGTCGAGGGCGCGCTGCGCGACGGCCTTGAGAAGGCCGTCCGGCCCGCAGGCGAAGAGCTCGAACGGCGCGCCCGCCCGCCGGAGCGCCGCCAGTTCCGCGTCGAGCGGCTCCGTCACGAACCCCTTCGCGCCCGCGCTGCCGTCGTTCGTCGCCGTGCGCACGTCCACGCCGAGCGCCGCGAAGCGGTCGAGGGCAAGCAGGTCGCCCTGCGTGCGCCCGCCCACGAACAGGACCGGCTTCAGGCCCGCCGCGACGAACCGCCGCGCGAGGAAGTGGAGCGGCGCCACGCCGTAGCCGCCGCCCACGAGGAGCGGCACGCCCGTACACGTCGCGGGGAAGCCGCGGCCGAGCGGGCCCTCCACCTTCACCGTGTCGCCCGCCTGCGCCCGCGCAAGCGCCTCCGTGCCGCGTCCCACGACCTTGTACAGCACCGTCACGCGGCCGTCCGCCGCGTCGAACACGCTGAAGGGGCGACGCAGGGCGCTCGCCTCCAGGCCGGGGATCCGCACGTGGACGAACTGCCCCGGCACAAGGTCCGCCGACAGCCCGGGCGCCTCCAGCACGAGGAACCGGTAGCCCGGCCCCGCCGCCATATGCAGCGCGATTCTGGTCTCTTCGTCTTGCAACATGGATTCATTATACCATATAACCCCGCTGCTGCGGCTCGCGGCTCGCCGCCGTCCGCCACGCCGAAGCCGCGCCTAGAACTCGTAGCTGAGCGTCAACATGAAGCTGCGTCCGCAGGCCGGGTAGTAGTAGTCGCCCGAATAGCTCGACCAGCCCGCAAAGTCGCAGTACCGCCGGTCGAAGAGGTTGTCCATCACGAACGAGGCCTTCCATCCCTCCGCCCAGACGGGCGCGTAGTAGACGCCCACGTCGAAGAGCGTGTAGCCGGCGAGGCGGCCGTGGGCGTTCTCGAAATCCCCCGCAAGGGCCTGCGAGGAGACGTACCGGCAGCCGCCCTTGACCTCCAGGTCCTCGACGAGCCACACGCCCGCCTCCAGGCGCACGCGGCTCTGCGGCACGAGCGGAACGTCCTTGTGGGCATACTGCCCGTCGCGGAAACGCGCCTCGACGAACGCATACCGGATGGAGGCCTCGGCCACCTGCTCGCGCCGCCAGCCAAGGCCCGTGTCGAACCCAAGCCGTTCCGTCCGCCCGGGGCTGTTGCAGTTGTAGCCGCCCCAGTAGCCGCCGCCGTAGTCCTTCGCGTAGGGGTTGTAGAAGATCTCGTCGTCCATCACCGTCCAGTAGCCGGAGCAGTCAAGCGTCCACTCCTTCGCAAAGGCGTATTCGAGGCCGAGGTCGAGCGACGTGCCCGTCTCGGGCTTCAGGAAGCGCCCGTCCGCCGTGTAGTTGAGTTCGTCGCAGAACGCGCTTCGGTGGAAGCGCGCGCCCTTCACGTAGGTCTTGAGGCCCTCGACCGGACGGTAGACGAGCCCGAGCTCGTAGGCCCCCATCATGTCGCCGGAGGTCGTTTCCGCAAGGCCGCGGCAGTTGTCCCAGCGGTTGTCGATGTACTCGGCCCGCGCGCCCGCCAGCAGCGACAGCTCGTCCGTGACGAAGAACTCGTCCTGCGCGAAGAGCGCGTACCGCGCGCGGTCGAAGGCGTAGCGCGGATTGTTGAACCCGGAACGGTCCGCCACTTCATAGCGGTCGTACCGGAAGTCGAAGCCCGCAGTGGCCTTGTTGCCGAACCCGAACACGGCCTTCTCGTTCACGTAGCGCGGCGAAAGCTGCCAGCCGTAGAGGTCGTACTCGTTGGCATAGCCATAGGCCCCCCAGGCCGCCTCGCGGTGCTTGGCCGAGAACGCCCCGTCGAGGTAGAGCCACTGGTCTTCGGCAAGGCGCATCTTGGCGTCGAGCGCGAGGCCGTAGTTCCACACACGGCACCAGTCGTTCCGCGAGAGGGCCTGGCGCGGATCGCGCTTCCACTGGGCGCGGGTCAGCGCCCCCGGCATCTCGTAGAACGCATCGGCGTAGCTGGCCTTCAGGCCAAGCGAGGAGCCGTTTTCAAAGTTCTTCCGCAGCCCGGCGACGGCGGAATGGACGTCATAGCCCGTCCGGGCGCGGTAGCCGTCCGAACGCACGTAGTCGTAGACGGCCGAATAGAGGACGCCCTCCTCTTCGAAGCCCCCCTTCGTCTGGAAGTTCGCGCCGAACGTCCCGTAGGACCCTCCCCGCGCCGCGATTTTCGTCCGCCGGGCGTAGTCGTCCGCGTCCGTCACGACGTTGACGACGCCCGCGACGGCCCCATCGCCGTACAGGACCGGGCTGGGGCCGGGGATGACCTCGACGCGCGTGACGCCCCCCAGCGGAATCCTCGCCAGGTTCGGGGCTTCCATGTCCACCTGGTTCAGCTCCTCGCCGTCCACCAGCACCTTCACGCGGCCGAACGAGTTTTCGCCGAACCCCCGCATCGCCACCTGAGCCTGCAGGGGGTTCGCATTCAGCGTGCGGATCTGGAGGTTGGCCCGCTTGTCCAGCAGCTCGGGGAGGTCCCGCGCCCCGGACGCCGCGATGGCCGACGCGTCGAAGACCTGGACGTGCGCCGGCAGCACGTCCGCCGTATCGCCCACGCGCGATCCATAGACGATCACCGACGGCAGGGACACCACCTCATTGGTCTCCGCACCAACAACGGACGAACTCGCGGCGAGCGCCGCCGCAACCATGTATGTTCTCATTTTTCTCTTTCCCCTTCATGCGAGAGTACTTGATTGATGTACGAAACGGCCTCTCGTATTCCGACTTTCACGGTTGCGCGACAGCGCCTGGGTTTCACAGGACTTCCCGGATCGCCGTTCCCGGTTTGTTGACGCTGCTCATTATATCAGATTACCGCCGCCGCCGCGCGCCACAATCCGATCTGGTCCGAGCCGGCCGAACGGGGCGAGCTGGCCGAACGGAACCGGACTGGGCGAGCTGGGCGAACGGAACCGGACTGGGCGAGCTGGGCGCCGTTCCGACGTGAAATCCCATCGTCTTTTCCCTTCCCTGCCATCCCAAGAAGAGATTTCTTCCAAGATGAGATTTCAGTGCGTAAGAAATTCTCAGCCAACAAAAACAGCTAAAACATCAATGCAGGCAAGAGACAATGTGATATTTATGCAAAAAATCAAGCCTCGTCTTGAATGCGAGACTTCGCCTCGGAACGTTCTCGGAGAAGGTCGATGGACGAAGAGTGAGAGAAGGTGGACGAGGGGAGAGAAGGTGGACGAGGGGAGAGAAGAGAAGAGAGAGAAGGTCGATGGTGTATTATCAAGCGCTAGTTGGGAAAGATTCAAGTCGAAATGGGAAAAACGGATTTCGCGGGCGTGGGACGCGGATGAAACAAGCCCTTCAGGCGATATGCTTGAAGGGCTTTTGAATGGACT
>CAVEVC010000085.1:0-30271 GCA_963618935.1 Clostridiales bacterium CCNA10
CCCTTATGAGAATATGGGGATAACGAAGATATTATACCATAAACGGTGCACTTCAGGCAATAGGGAACGCGAGATTTTTGGGATTACTCAGTCACCGAAGTGGCAAACTCGGGAAAAGATTGATAAACTCCAATGATTGATGCTCTCGCGCGGCCTACGGCTGCCCTCCGAAGCAAGCTTCTGCGGCGCATTCCCGCTCCGCAGACTACATCTGGCTTCGCAGAAGCCAGTCGCAAAACAATCACTTTTAGGGTCGTGAAGTGCGAATGTTGCAGCCTTTGGCAGAAACATTCTGCGGGGCGGGAATGCGCCGCAGAAGCTTGCTTCGGAGGGCAGCCGTAGGCCGCGCGAGAGCCGCACGAATCGGAGTTTGTTTTCACACTGGGAAGAATCAACCTGATTTATTGCCGCATCTATAACTTTGGCCAGCACATTAACATTGGCCAGCACATTAACATTGGTCAACACATTAACATTGGTCAACACAATAACATTGGTCAACACAATAAATGGTTGAATCGCCATCATGTGTCTCTAAGTTGCCTTTTGTGTGAGATGTAGCCGTTTTTTTTAAACACGCGGTGGGGTGTCGGCGCGCGAAGTACCCGCGCCGCCCTCGGCGCGTGGCGTACTGGCGCGTCGAAGCCTTGTGCGCCCCCACCGTCTGGTCATCCAAAACAGTTCCGAACAAATCAAGCGGCGGCGTTCGGACGCCCCGCGCCGAGGGCGGCGCGGGTACATCGCGCGCCGTCCCGCCATCCTTCCGTTCCGAAGTGAAATCGCGCGTTCCGAAGTGAAATCCAGAAGCGTTCCGCAGTGAAATCGCATATTGCCTTGAATCGTGTTACCTTGAATCGTGTCTTGCTTTGGTTTGTTCCGAAACTGTTCCGAACAAATCAAGCGGCGGCGTTCGGACGCCCCGCGCCGAGGGCGGCGCGGGTACATCGCGCGCCGTCCCGCCATCCTTCCGTTCCGAAGTGAAATCGCGCGTTCCGAAGTGAAATCCAGAAGCGTTCCGCAGTGAAATCGCATATTGCCTTGAATCGTGTTACCTTGAATCGTGTCTTGCTTTGGTTTGTTCCGAAACTGTTCCGAACAAATCAAGCGGCGGCGTTCGGACGCCCCGCGCCGAGGGCGGCGCGGGTACATCGCGCGCCGTCCCGCCATCCTTCCGTTCCGAAGTGAAATCGCGCGTTCCGAAGTGAAATCCAGAAGCGTTCCGCAGTGAAATCGCATATTGCCTTGAATCGTGTTACCTTGAATCGTGTCTTGCTTTGGTTTGTTCCGAAACTGTTCCGAACAAATCAAGCGGCGGCGTTCGGACGCCCCGCGCCGAGGGCGGCGCGGGTACATCGCGCGCCGTCCCGCCATCCTTCCGTTCCGAAGTGAAATCGCGCGTTCCGAAGTGAAATCCCAGAAGCGTTCCGAAGTGAAATCGCGCGTTCCGAGGTGAAATCCCAGAAGCGTTCCGAAGTGAAATCGCGCGTTCCGAAGTGAAATCCCAGAAGCGTTCCGAAGTGAAATCGCGCGTTCCGAGGTGAAATCCCAGAAGCGTTCCGAAGTGAAATCGCGCGTTCCGAAGTGAAATCCCAGAAGCGTTCCGAAGTGAAATCGCGCGTTCCGAGGTGAAATCCCAGAAGCGTTCCGAAGTGAAATCGCGCGTTCCGAAGTGAAATCCCAGAAGCGTTCCGAAGTGAAATCGCGCGTTCCGAGGTGAAATCCCAGAAGCGTTCCGAAGTGAAATCGCGCGTTCCGAAGTGAAATCCCAGAAGCGTTCCGAAGTGAAATCGCACATTGCCTTGAACCGTGTCGCCTTGAATCGTGTCTTTGTTTGATTTGTACCGAAACCGTTCCGAACAAATCAAGCGAACTGGTTGTGCAGTTGCGGGTAAAAGGGTATGGACCGAAGTCTGAAAATCGTGTATAATGGCGGACGTTTTTCATGGGGACGTGTATACTTCCCCGGGAACCGTCTCGTTGGCAACGGTGGAGAAAGCATGAAAAAGATCGTTTTGACGCTCTTTGCGGCGGCGCTGGCGCTCGGCGCCGGCGCGGCGTCGGTGTCGCCCGAACGGGCGATGGCGGCGGCGAATGCCTGGGCGGCCCGGAACGGGGCGTTCGGCGCGGGGCTGGGGGCGACCAACGTCGTCACCGAATGCGACGCCGACGACGCCGGCGTCGTCCTGTGGCACCAGGTCTCCATGGCGGGCGGCGGCATGCTCGTCGTCGCGCCGGTCACCGAGATCGAGCCGGTCGTGATGGCGCTCGACCACGACCCCGGCGTCCTTCCGGAGGCGCATCCGCTGAAGGGCATTCTGCGGGGCGACATGCGCCGGCGCCTCCAGTTCCTCGGCCTCTACCCGCAGGCCGCCGCCGCCGTGCAGGCGAGCCGGGCCGTGCTGGCGACGGTCTCGGCGACCGACGACGACAGCGGCGAAGACGGAACGGACGGCGAAGACGGAACGGGCGACGCGGCTGGGACGGACGGCGAGAACGGGACGACCAGCGCGGCTGGAACGACTGGCGAGGACGGAACGGACAACGCGGACGGGACGGACAGCACGGCTGGGACAACCGGCGAAGACGGGACGGTGGACGACGTGGCGAAGGCGTGGGGTGCGGCGTGCGAGGCGAAGTGGGCGCGTCTGGCGCCGGTCCTGCCGGCCGGCCTCAAGGCGCTGCCGGCCGCCGTCAGCGCGGAGGAGGTGGCCGTGGAGGTGTGCGTGGCCAAGGGCTTTGAGAAGGGCGGCGCGCTCACGCACTGGGACCAGGGCTCCTACGGCGGGGACTACCTCTACAACCTCTACACGCCCGGCCATGTCGTGTGCGGCTGCGTGGCGACGGCATGCGCGGCGCTGGCGCAGTTCTACGGCACGACGAACGCGGCCGCGGGCCTTGCGAACGACAACTGCCAATACAAGGGCGCGCCCTACGCGGCGAAGACGCTGGGCGGGCCGATCGACTGGTCGATCCTGCCGGAGAACTGGGGCGGCGCGGCCGCGTCCTCGACGGCGCTCACGGCGGAGCAGCGGCAGCTGATCGGGCGCGTCGCCTTCGACGCGGGCGTCGGCGTGGGCATGATGTGGGACGACGGCGCGTCGTCGGCGTACATGAGCGGCATCGTCGCGGCCCTGAAGGACGTCTTCGGCTTCCGGCACGCGCGCCGCGTGCTGATCAGCGACGAGGAGAACCCGCCGCAGGAGGAGCTCGAGAAGCTCATCTACAACCAGTGCCGCGCGGGCGCGCCCGTGGGCATGGGCATCCTGGGCCACGCCGTGCTGGCGACCGGCTACGGGCTTGACGCGGACGGCGTCGAGCGCGTGCGCGTGTTCATGGGCTGGGCGGGCCTGGGCGACGGCTGGTACGCCCTGCCGAAGATCGACACGAAGGCGACGGAGGGCGGCGCCAACTACCTCTCCGAGATCGTCGACGAGGTCATCACGATGATCGCCTACGACAGCGACGACATCGTGCCGGTCGTCGGGCACGTCACGGCGCCGGGGGCCGCGCTGGAGATCGCCGGCCTCGGCCGCACGCTCACGGCGGGCGCGGAGGGCCATTTCGGGACGCGCGTCCCGGCGGACATGGGGACCTGCACGCTGACGTGCATGGGCAAGACGGCGGAGATCGCGATCGACGCGGGCGCGGGGGACGACGCGCTGACGAAGGTGGCGGACCTCTGCTCCCTGCTGCCGGAGGCCTTCGAGTTCGTGCTCATGAACTGCACGGTCGCCTACTCCCTTGAGCGCGCGAAGCTCTACGCGCTCAAGGAGGGGAAGGCGATCCTGCGCGTGAACGGCGTCGTCGGCGAGGCGGACACGACGGCCGCGCTGGACTACATCTACGGCCTCGACCGGGACAACGTGGACGGCTTTGCCGACCGGTTCGTCTACGTCTTCTCGCAGGCGGGCTCGTCGGCGGGCGACGGCGCGGACCTCTCCTACGGCGTCTACCTGCCGTCCGCCGTCGACCCCGCCGACCGCTGGCAGGCGAAGAACGGGGCGCTCGCCTACGGCTATTCGACCGCGCTGACGACGCTGACGAACGTCACGCACGACGCGGGCCACGAGGCGGAGGCGAACGGCCTCGACGAGGTGGAGACGACGCGCGTCGTGACCTACACGTTCGCGCCGATCGACGGGACGCCGGAGCTGGCGGAGCGGGACGAGGACGACGCCGAGGCGGTCGAGGCGGACATCCTGGCGAGCCTCGCGCGCGTGCTGGGCGTGGGGGCGAGGCGGTTCGCGGAATGCACGTCCGGCATCGCCGTGACGATCGCCGCGACGTCGCCGGCGGCCGAGGAGGCGATCAACGCGGCGGCGGACCCTGCGCAGGCGTGCGGCCTCCACGAGAACAGCTACACGAGCGGGCCCTACACCTTCACCTGCGACGCGGTGGTGACGAACGAGGCGGCGGGCGTGGCGCTGGGCTGCGCGGGGTGGACGGCGACGAACGCGACGACGGGGGCGGTCCTGGCCGGCGCGGGCAATGCGGCGACGCTGGAGCTGGCCGCGAACGACGCGGTGACGCTCACCTGGGACTTCTCGAAGACGAACGCCGTCTACGTGACGGTCGTGCCCCAGTGCGCGAACGGGAGCGGCGGCGCCGGCGACTACGACGTCGCGCCTGGCTCGGGCTGGTACGCCTGGAACGAGGCGGTCCTGTTCACGGCGACGAGCGGCGAGGACTACGCCGTGAGCAACTGGGTGCTGCATGGCGGGACGGGCCTGGGCCTGGGGGCCGCGGCCTACGTCCTCTTCGCGGACGCGCCGGGGCAGCTGGACGTGAACTTCCGCAAGGGCGGGGCGGCGGCCGAGGAGACGGAGAAGACGGTGACGGTGACGGCGACCTCGTGGCTCGTCGTCGGCGGGTCGTCCCTTTTGCGCGCCGCCGCCGACGCGGCGCCCGCGTCGGCGGCCCTGAGCGCGGCGGGGACGTTCGCGCTCGCGTCGGGCGAGGCGGTGGAGGTGCCCGTCGTGCTGGACGCGGTCGTCCAGGCGGGCGGGACCTCGTTCGTCGACGGGGCGGGGGCCACGTGGACGCTCCGGGGCTACGTCGCCGCCGCGCTCGACGGGACGGAGAGCCCGGAGGCGCTGCTGGAGGGGGCCGTCCCGCGCGCGTCGCTGACGCTGCAGGACGTCTTCCCGGAGGTCTTCCCGGACGGCGGAGACGCCGCCGTCAGCTGGATCTGGACCTCCGACGGCGGCGGCGCGGTCGAGACGACGTTCGCGATCGAGTGGGACGACGCGCTCTCGACGCTCAACGCGCACGGCTACTCGACGAACCTCACGACGGTGGCGGCGCTGGCGGCGCAGGGCCTCACGACGGCGGACATCACGGTGACGGCGCCGAAGGGCTTCAAGGCGAAGGTGGCGGCGGACGACGCGGGCAACGTCGTCGCGACGCTCGAGCTGGACGAGGCGGCGCTGCGGCCGGTCGCGGCGGACGGCACGGGCTCGCCGCTCACGATCTTCCAGAACGGCGACGGTGCGCTGACGGTGAAGGCGGCGGTCGCCAACGGCGTGCGGGGCTTCTGGTACGCGCTCTACGCGGCGGACGAGCTGGGCGGCGCGTGGCAGGTCGTCGCGGCGGGGTACGAGGCGGGCACGCCGGCCGTCCAGGCGCAGGCGGACGACGCGGCCGTGGAGGTCGCGATCGACGTCGTGCCGACGGAGGCGAAGAAGTTCTACAAGCTCGTCGTCTCGGACGTCAAGCCCTAGGCGCCGCCCGCCCCCGCAATTTCCCCCTTGCCCCACAACGCAGAAGAATGGTAAACTGGAAAAGGCTTTCGGAGGCGGACGCTCTCCTGCGGCCACATGAAGACATGAAACATTGGTTGGTACAGAGCCTCGCGCCGTTCGCGACGGCGGCGGCGGCGGTCGGCATCGCGGCCTTCTGCGGCTGCGAGAAGAAGCCGGAAGTCTACACGGTGCGGGGGGAGGACCCCGTATACCAGAAGGAACTCCGTGCGACGCGCGTGCGGCAGAACGAGCAGGCGGCCGTGCGCGCGCGCATCGAGCCCCAGCTGCAGGAGCTTGTCGCGCGGGCGCGCGCCGCGCTGCCGGAGGACGCGACGGACGAGCAGGTGCGGGCCGAGCTGGAGGCGCATCCCGAGAAGTACCCCGGCTGGAAGGCGCTCTCCGAGGCCCTTGCGAAGACGAACGCGAACCTGGAGCGGGAGATGGCGCGCGCGCGGGCGACTGTGCGGGCGAGGATCCTGAAGGAGGCGGCGGACCGCAGGGCCGTCGCGGAGGGACGCGCGACGGACAAGTCGTCCGCCGCCGCGAAGAAGTGACGATTTGAGGCGACTTGATTCAACGGAAGGAAGCGGCATCATGAAGAACAGAAGAACGCTTGGACTTTTCGCGGCGACGCTGGCGGCGCTCGCGTGCGCCCTCCCGCGCACGGCGACGGCGGCCGGCGATGTGCGGTCGATCGAATTCTACGGCAACCCGCAGGACGAAGTCGGCGTGGTGAGCGACCTGTCGCAGCCGCTCAAGGCGGGCGACAAGGTGCAGTTCAGGATCCGCCTCGCGAACCGCGAGTGGGAGAAGACCTACGCGGACAACAGCTACGTGAACCCGTGGATGCTGCGTCCGCTCCTCGGCACGGGCGCGATCTCCAACCGCCTCCCGCAGGTCGGCCTGCGCGTGAGCGGCGGCCTGCGCTATGCGGACATCGTGTCGTGGGCGCGCCCCGAGGGCGAGGCGGGCCTCTACCACACCGACCTCATCTGCCGCTACACGGTGCAGGCCGGCGACTTCGCGCTGCCCCTCAAGCTCGCGAACGCGCGCGGCACGGGCGCCGCGATGGAGGCCGACCCCCTCGACGCGAGCGCGACGCCCGAGGCGAGCAACTACTTCCTCACGGAGAAGAACCTCTGGGGCTTCTTCCCGCAGAACCCGACCGACAACGCCACCACCAACCAGCTTGAGTTCTACTTCGGCCCTGAGAACCTCGGCTATCCGAACTCGGGCGACTTCAAGCCGAACGAGGTGCGCGACTACAACCTCGCGAACGCGAACATCCAGATCAAGGCCGTCGACTTCGACGACACCTACGCGGACGAGGCCGGCGGCGTGTGGCGCAACATCGCCGCCGGGGCGACCACGGCGACCCCGGCCGTGCCGCGCCTCGCGATTCCCGGCGGCGCCTCGGGCAGCTACACCTACTACGTGTGGACGCAGGACCCGGCGGTGGCCGAGGTCGAGAACGGCACGGAGTATGTGTTCAAGGACGGCGTGACGCGCAAGGTGGCGAAGGTCACGGTGGTCCAGGGCGACGCGCTCGCGCCCTTCACGGTCCGCGCGAAGGCCGGCCAGGTGGGCCAGACGACGGAGGTCTACATGGCCGACACGCCGACGAACGTCTACAACCGCGCGGGGACGCTCGTCACGAACTTCACGGCGCGCACGCTGGCGGTGGTGACGCCGCCGCCGCCGTCCATCACCGTCGTCCTCGACCCCTCGGACGGCCGCGTCTCCTCCTCCACGAACCACTACCTCTCCAAGGCGGCGCTGGACGTGGAGCTCTCCGAGGCGTGGACGCAGGACGTCACGGTGCGCGTCACGCCCGCGATGAGCTCCGGGAGCGAGACGGACCCCTTCACCTTCATCGGCATGTCCACCGTGCAGTCGGGCAACGAGAACTACGACGACGAGACGATGGTCCTCACGGTTAAGGCCGGCGAGACCCGGGCGTCCGCCACGGGCTCGATGCTCTACGTCTACGCGAACCGCGCGAACGCCGAAACGGCGAAGGGCATCCGCTTCAGGCCCGCCGTCGACCTGAACTCCGCCAACGCGGAGGCGGCCGAGGCGTTCTTCACGGGCGCGCGGACCGCCGCCACGCTCCAGATCGACGCGAACGACCCCGTCATCACGGCGCCGGCCAGCGGGCACGAGTACTTCAACATCCCCGCCAACACGCCGACCGACTTCACGATCACGGTCGCCGACGCGAAGTGGCAGATCAACGGCAAGTCGGTGGCCGACGGGCGGTACACGGTCTACATCGACTACAACGGCAGCGGCTCCTACGAGAAGATCGATAACCTGACGGCGGACGCGAGCGGCCGGATCACGTTCCAGTACCGCTACCTCGTGGGCGGGCGCGACTACGCATCCCGCATCTACGTGGCGAACCAGGACGGCGCCACGTCGGGCACGGTCGACTTCACGGTCCACGTGAACGTCGCGAAGAAGGTCAACGTGACGGCGGACAACGCCCGGAAGACCTACTGCGAAGGCGACACGGCCGAGCTCACCTTCACGTTCACCGAGCCGTTCGACTACACGACGGACGCCTACGTGTTCCTCAAGCCGGCGAACGACGACTCGCGCGACCTCGTCGAGTGCGACGAGTTCGAGTTCGGCATCCCGATCTCCGTCGGCTCCACGGAGCCGGTGGTGGGGGCGACGCTCACCTTCAAGGACGGCTGGAAGAACGCCGCGTTCCGCTACAACGTCGTCGTGCGCAGCACGGACGACCCGGACGACGACGACAGCATCATCGGCGCGTGGGGCTCGGACGGCATCACGCTCTACGCGACGAACGCGGCCCCGGCCGTCTACTCGGTCACGATGAACGGCACCCCCGCCTACACGAGCGGGGCGGACATGGGCGCGAACGCCGCCATGGGCGTGGTCAATATCTTCGAGATCGCCGCCGCGGACCCGAGCGAGGTCGACCTCGACGACGCCGGCTTCACCACGGTCGTCAAGTTCTGGGAGAACGGCGCGGTCACGAAGACAGAGACGCTGACGGGCAACCCCTACGGCAAGCAGATCCCCTACACGTTCTCGACGGGCGGCGACGGCGTCAAGAACAAGGTGACCGTGACGGTGTACGACAAGGACATGTCGGCCAACGAGAAGCTTGCGGCGGACAAGAACCCCTTCACGGTCTACATCCCGACGCTGGACGCGCCGGCCATCTCCCTTTCGCCCTACAACAGCAGCACGGTCTTCGAGGAGACGGACACGGGCAGCACGCTCGGGCGCATCAACGTGGCGCTCACCGTGCCGCCGTCCGGCCTGGGGACGGGGCATCTCACCGTCCACCTCGACGTGGTGCGCGCCGACGCGGACGACGGCAACTACACGCTGCCCGTCCTGAACACCTACGACCTCGAGTTCCGGAACGGCGTCACGCAGCAGAGCGTCTTCTTCACCGACCTCGACGGCACGCCGCAGGGCGAGCGGAAGGGCTTCAAGATCAAGGCGAGCGTCGTGGACACGTCGGCCTCGCCGGACGCGACGAAGACCTGGGCCGAATACTACGAGGCGGGCGAGCTGGCGGTCTACGTCGTCAACGTGGCGCCGCGGATCGGGCCCGGCGTCGCCATGACGAACGAGATCCCCGTCGCGATCAACGTGCCCTACACGATCACCTGGAACGTGAACGACATCGACGTCGACCAGCAGACGATGAAGGTGACGTGGACCTACAACGGGGCGAGCGAGAAGAGCACGGTGGACGTGAGCGGGGGGACGATGACGAAGGACGTCGTCTTCACGAGCGCGGGCTCGAAGACCGTGAGCCTCCTGGTGGAGGACAAGGACGGGGGCATGGCGACGCGCGAATACTTCTTCTACGTCGCGCCCTCGAAGCTCGTGCAGATCTATCCCCGCCAGCCGGGCCGCCTGGACGGCCTGGGCGGCGGCATCTCGAAGCTCTCCCAGCACTACACGACGGCGGTGGGCCTTGGCGACGGCCGCGTGTGGGCGGACGGCGCGACGGCGCCGACCGAGATCGCGGGCTTCGTCCACAAGTGGTCCTACTCCCCCGAGGACCTGAACACGACGGTCTACGCGCGCGGCTACAAGATCGGCGACGAGGACAACGGCGGGCTCATGCCGGGCAAGGACTTCGCGATCGACGCGACGGGCGCCGCCACGGCGACCGGGCCCTACTACAGCTATGTGGACCTTGACGGGAAGGACAGCTTCTTCTTCTGCTGGATCCTCAACACCACGGGCGGCGAGACGGGCTACACGGGCCAGCACCTGAACGGGACGGTGCAGCCGGAGGTCGGCCCGTCCTCGACGGGCGGGCAGGTGGTCGCGCTCCCCGAGTACGACGAGTCCGCCACGACCTACGAGCCGACGCTGCTGGAGGCGATCTTCTCCCTGGAATACCTCACGACGGACAACGTGGGCGACCTGAACCAGGACGGCATCCCCGACGTCTACGCGGTGCAGACGACGTGGAACAGCGGGCAGAAGCTCTACGAGGCCGCCGGCTTCGAGCTGGACGACGAGACGAAGCCGGGCGCCGTGCAGAAGCTCGCCTCCTGGAACGGGGACACGGTGTCCACCACGAGCGGCAAGGACGCGGGCGACTTCCTGCCATCGACCTCGTCGGCCGGCAGCTCCCTCATCCCGAACGTCGTCAACTGGGCGACGGCGGGCGGCCCGTTCACGGCGTTCAAGGAGCTGCGCGGCTTCGACGAGCGCCTCAACTACCGCGTGTCGAACAGCGGCCTCAACCGCAACGTGCGCGGCACATGGGTGTCGGACCCGGCGTTCTCGGACGCCGAGTGGCTGGCGGTCGCCGCGCACAACCCGGGCGCCGGCGTCGCGGCGGCGGACCTGCTGGCGGCGTGGTCGGCGGACGCCGGCGACCGCGCGGGATGGGACGCGGCCATCGCGACGCTGACCGACTACATCAAGAACGAGGCCAACAGCTGGATCCCCGAGAACCGCACCGACCCGACCGTCGACGACACGGACGACGACGGCTTCCCGGACGGCTATGAATACTTCTACTGGTACAGCGCCACGGTCGGCACGATCAACGAGAAGGGCGAATGGGAGCGCCTGGAGGGCTCGCGCTTCACGCTCCGGGACATCGCGACGGGCGAGCGCATCTCGCCCGAGGAGATCGCGGCCGCGTTCAACCCGACCGTCCCGGCGGGGCAGAACGCGTTCGAGACGCGCGACACGGACAACGACGGCCTCACGGACCTCGAAGAGCTCGCCATGGGCACGAACCCGGTCAACTGGGACACGGACGGCGACGGCCTCAGCGACTACTGGGAGATCATGAACGGGATGAACCCGGTCAGCGCCAAGGAGGGCGAGAACGGCCAGATGAACGCGGACGGCGACTTCATGGCCCGGTGGGATTCCGAGAAGACCTATGCGGTCGTCACGGTTCCGGGCGTGGGCGTCTTCGCCCTGCCGGGCAACGGCGAGCGGGTCCTCGTGGCGGGCGAGGACGGCACGTACACGCTGGCGGAGGCCGCCAAGACGAACTTCGTGGCCGTCAAGGTCTTCCGCTACAACCGCGCGACGGACGAGGAGGCCGTCTGGGTCTCGTCCTTCCGGGGCGGCAAGGCGCTGAACGTGGTCGACCACGTGGGCGAGGAGGCCGACGCGCTGCCGCTCGACGCGCGCGTGTGGGACCTGGGCGCGGCGGCGGACGGCGCGTTCGAGGCGGCGCTCGGCCAGGCCGTCACGCTCCTCCACGACGAGGTGTACGCGCAGTTCGGCTTCGACCCGCGCACGGCGTGGAACAAGAACGCCAGCGGCTACGTCGCCGCGCGCTGGGAGCCGGCGAAGACGGGCACGCACTACGAGGGCGAGGCCGGCCTTGCGGTCAACACGGTCGCCTACACGGCGCTCGACGAGTACCTGCTGCTGAAGTACCGCTACGAGACGACGCCGAAGCTGCTGAACGGCGACAAGGGCGAGTTCTCGGTCGAGGCCGACGAGGCCCGCTGGAACGGGACCGAGCGGCAGTGCGCCGACGTGTTCCTGGAGGGCACGACGGCGCCCAACATCCCGTTCGACAGCCCGGAGTGGGTCGAGTCCGCCCAGCTGGAGGACATGACGTTCGCGAGCGAGGTCCACGGGGCCGACACGGACGGCGACGGCGTGCCGGACGGCTGGGAGCTCTACGTCAAGCACAACCCGAACGTCAAGGACGACTCGGACCTGGACGAGGACGGCGACCTGCTCGCGTATCCAAACGAATACGCGGGCACGGACTCGTGCAACGCCTACACGAACTGCGAGACGGTCGTGGCGCTCCATCCCGGCCTCGCCACGGGCTGGTACAACAAGTTCTTCCCGACCGACCCGTGGGACCGGGACACGGACGGCGACGGCCTCCTCGACGGCGAGGAGGGCGCCAGCTGGGAGGCGGCGTTCGTGTGGGGCAACAAGGCCGTCGGCGCGGACGAGACGGCGATCGGCAGCATCCTCCACACCTTCACCTTCATCTACGGCACGCCCGAGGACGACGGCTCCACGTGCATCCGGGGCGGCGGCCTCAACCCCTGCACGGTCGACACGGACGGCGACTGCCTGCCCGACCCGTGGGAGCGCGAGTTCGCCGGCGTGGTCTTCACGCCCGCCGGGCAGCCGGACGGCACGCTGAAGCTGCCGGCCGGGACGCTGAAGCTCATCCGCCGCGGGGACGGCCTCGCGGACGGCGCGACGGCGAGCAACTACTACATCACGGCCGGCATGGACGGCACCTTCGGCTTCCGCCCGTCCGACGCGACGTTCACGGGCGACGCCTGGACGAACCCGCGCTTCACCGACCCCGCCACGGGCACGTGCCGCGACTACGACTTCGACCACGACGGCCTGCAGAACTACCAGGAGTACCTCGTGCAGGCGCTGCGCCACCTCCGCTACGACGACAGCTCCACGCCGCTGATGGGCCAGTGGATGCCCTCCGGCGCGCCGTCGTCGCTCCAGTTCTTCGGCTTCCTGCCGATGAACGTGATGGACGGCGAGACCTACTACGCGAGCGTGAAGGCGGCCGGCTATCCCGCGACGGGGGCCTGGGACTTCCGCGCGCTCGGCTACTTCGCCGTGCCGCCGAAGGCGTGGGACAAGGCCGCGCTCAACACGGCGACGGCGGGCCGCGCCAACTACGACGAGAAGGGCTACCGCGTGATGCTGCGCCCGCAGGCCGTCGCCGGCGGCCGGCAGGCCACGGGCTACTGCACCACCGACCCGCGCAACTGGGACACGGACGGCGACGGCATGGACGACTACTACGAGCTCTTCCACGGCCTCAACCCGCTCCTCGGCGAGGTCGGCGGCGGCTCGCTCGCCAACGACGTGATCGCGATCGCCTACGGCGGCCAGGTGTGCAGCTGGTACAACGCCTGGACGGGCTGGCCCTCGGCGGCCCCGGAGGACCCCGTCTACGACGCGATGCGCTTCCCGTGGATGATCGGCGCGCCGGGCTGCGACGCGGACGGCGACGGCCTCAACAACTACGAGGAGACGCTCTACGCGAACATCACGAGCCCGCAGCCGACGCACACGGACCCGACGCCGCTCTGGATGACCGACTCCTCGTCCGCGAAGAGCTTCACCTCGCAGTACTACAAGATGGACTGCGACGCGGCGGCGCCGGACCTCGCGTTCTACCCCTGGACGGCGGCCGACTCCGACGGCTTCATGTTCGCCTTCGAGGAGAACGAGGGCTACGACACCGACCATGACGGCCTCTCCGACGCCGAGGAGAAGAAGATGACCGCGACGGTGCTCACGGACCCGCTCGACTTCACGGACCCCGACCGCCGCCAGGCGCTGTGGCTGCCGGGCGACAAGGCCGCCGCCGTCTCGTATGCGTGCGCGCCGGGCAACGTTGCGTCCGTCGCCTTCGACGCGCTCCGCCAGTTCACGGCGGAGGCGTGGATCAACCCGGAGGACGCCTCGCGCGACCAGGTGGTGCTGGAGCGGTCGGTCAACTACTACGCGAACACGCTCTCGAACAACGTGAGCCGGCTGCGCGCGAACTTCCGCATCGGCATCATGGCGGACGGCCGCCTCTACGGCATGTTCGACAGCTCGGACGCCGTCGAGACGGGCACGCCGGGCAGCAGCGCGACGGTGACGGGCGCCGAGGTGGCCGAGGGCGCCTGGACGCACGTGGCCCTGACGTTCGACGGGCAGCGCCTCACGCTCTACGAGAACGGCCGGCAGGTCAACGTCCAGCAGACGACCCTCGTGCCGGCGAACGGCGTGGCGGGCGTGTCGCAGCAGCCCGTCCCGGGGTCCGACACCTTCCCGGCGGGCAGCGGCTACACGGTGCAGACGAAGAGCGCGATGGTGGTCGGCGCGCGTGCGCGGGACGCGGCCGGCGTGGCGCTCTCGGAGGAGACGACGTGGGCGAGCTACGACTCCTTCTACGCGGGCTACGTCGACGAGGTGCGCGTGTGGGACGGCGCGAAGACCGCCGAGGAGGTCCTCGAGGGCTACAAGCGGCGCCTGTCGGCGGCCGACGCGAAGGCGCTGCGCGCGGCGGTCTACGCGGCCTGGGCGGACGGCGCGACGCGGAACGACAACGACGGCAACACGACGCTGCCGGTCGAGCTCGTGTTCCACTACAACTTCCAGACGCTGCCGGGCGCGGCGGACGCGGCGGACGTGATGTGGGAGCCCTCGGGCTTCACGAAGAACGTGCTCGACAACGTGCGCGTGGGCGGCAAGGAGGTGCCCGGCGACCTCTACTGCGGGTGGTGGAAGGCGCTGCCGGTCCACAGCACGGTCTACAGGAACTACCGCTGGGTGCCGTGGGCGCCGAACCTGGTGGCGCACCTCCCGGCGCTGGACGGCTCGACGCCCGACTCCCGCTACTGGGCCGAGCGCGTGGCGGGCGTCGCCTCGGCGCAGGAGACGACGGGGTCCGAGACGTTCATCTTCCCGAACGCGATGAACCCCTACGCGATCTACCGCGACAACGGCGGCAACGACGAGACCTACTACGGCAACCGCCTGTCGGCGCTCGCCGAGCTCGACAGCTCGTTCGCGGAGGCGGCGCAGATGCACAAGTTCCAGTCCCGGCGCGCGTCGCTCGGCACGACGGACCTCCTGCCGCTGGGCGGCGCCTTCGCGAAGCGCTGCGGCGAGATGTGGGACGGCCTCGGCGCCGCCGACGCCTGGACCTACGCGGGCGACGACCTCGACGGCAACGGCATCCCCGACTGGTGGGAGAAGGTCGCGCAGGACCAGTACGGCGCGGCGGACGGCCTCACGTGGGACACGCTCGTCAACTACAACGGCCAGTGGATGACGGCCCGCGAAGCCTACATCCGCGACCTCGCGGCGGGCATGCAGCCCGACGGCACGACGGACGACGCCTTCAAGGCGCTCGTCGACCGCGACGGCGACGGCCTCCCCGACTGGTGGGAGACCCTCTACGGCATCCTCGACGAGGACGGCCGCGCCGACGGCGACCGCGACGGCCTCTCCAACATGGCCGAATACCTCTGCGCCGAGGTCTTCGGCGCGCAGAGCGACATCTTCGCGGACGTGAGGAGGATCTCGCCGCTCACGGCCTACTCGTTCGCCTCCGAGGGCAAGATCGTGCCGGACTACTTCCTCCGGGTGGGCAGCCTCTATCTGGGCGAGATGTTCGCGGACCACGACTTCTGCGAGGACGACTGGGAAGACCTCTACGCGACGCGCGTCAACGGCGCGACGGAGCGCCTCTTCGCCTCCCGCTTCGTGAGCGACGCCTGGGCCGACTACGACGGCGACGGCTGGAGCAACTACGCGGAATGCCGCGCCGGGACGGACCCGACGCGCGAGAAGTCGGTCTCCTTCGTGTCGGCGGACTTCGCGGAGTATCCGATTCCCGCCGTGGAGGTGAACGCCCGCTACAACGGCAGCCAGACGGTGAGCGGCTCGCTCGTCGTGAAGGCCTACCGCTCCAACGCCGAGGCGGGCGCGCCCGACGCGACGTGGACGGTGTCCGTGGGGGCGGCGGCCGCGACAGGCTCCTCCTCGTCCTCCTCCTCCTCCTCGTCCACGACGACGACGGACGACGCGGTGGGCCTCGCCTACTCGCGCCAGCTCGGCATGAACCCGGGCGCGAAGGTGACCTACAACCTCGGCAGCGGCAGCATCGTGCCGGGCACGATCGAGATCTTCTTCCGCGACCTGAGCACCTACTCGGTGGACAGCGACGGCGGCGTCCTCGTTGAAAACGCCGCCGCGACGACCTGGGTCAAGGGCGTGCGCGAAGTCTTCACGGGCGTCGAGAAGAAGACCGCGAACCTGATGGCGGCGACGGACACCGACGTCGTCGGCACGGTCAACTACGAGACGGGCGACGTCACGCTCGACTTCACGAAGCTGGGGGCCTACCTCTACTCTTACGCCGCGTCGTCGTCGGCGGGCCAGCAGGGCTCTTCCGTCTACTCGTGGCGCGCCCCGGCCTCCGGCACGGCGTTCGAGCGCCTGGCGATCGCGCAGTCGTTCGTGAAGATCGAATGGCGCGGCCAGGTGCTGGGGTCGGACAAGTACTGGTCCTTCAACCTCGCGAAGGCCGACACGGGCCATCTCCGCAGCGGCGCGAACACGTTCGAGGCGTTCCTCGACCTGGACGGCGACGGGGCCTGGACGGCCGGCGAGCCCTACGGCGTCGCGACGGACGTGGACGTGAACTGGAGCCGCGCGGTGGTCTCGATGGAGCTGACCGACACGGCGCCGCAGATGTTCCGCATCGACCTTGCGGCGGCCGCGCAGTCGAACGACTTCGAGGCGCAGAAGGCGCTCAACGACCGCGGCGTGCGCAGCTCGGTCTCGGCCGACGCGAACAAGGCGCTGGCCGACGACCGGGCCGGGCAGGACATGCCGGGCGAGAAGGAGACGGCCACGCGCGTGCGCCTTCTGCTGAGCGAGGTGAACGGCATCGCCGCCTCCGTCTCCTCCGCCTCGGCGGCGGTGGTCGGCGGCGTGGCGCTGGACGTGACGAAGAACCTGGCGGCGGGCCCGCTCCTCACCGAGCGCGACCTGCTGCAGACCGGCGTGATGGACCTCGGCTGGGGCGAGAGCGGGCTGCTGCAGTCCCAGGCGAAGGCCGTGGGCGTCTACGCGGCGAGCATCACCTCCGCCACCTACCGCGTGGTGCTGGGCGACGGGCCGGTGAACACGCGCAACCCGTCGAACATCAACTGCCTGGCGACGATGTTCGTGAACCGCTACGAGTACGGCGCGCTGGGCGCGCAGTCGCGCTGCACGCCGGCGAACGCGGGCGCGATCGTCCACTCGGCGCAGCCGACGTTCTCCTGGACGCACGCGAGCGCGATCGGCAAGGACTACCCGGCGTTCCGCCTCCGCGTGTGGAAGGCGGACGGCACGACGCTCGTCTACGATTCGGGCGTGCAGAAGGCGCCGCCGCGCGACGCGGACGGCCTCTACAGCTGGGCGCCGCCGATCTACGCCGACATGGTGACGCCGGCGGGGGTGGTGTTCGCGACGACGAACAACTACAAGTGGTCCGTCTCGATGCTCGACGCGAAGTTCTCCACGCCCAACACGACCGAGACGAAGTGCGACTTCCGCCTCGAATGCTCGGGCGTGGGCGGCGCGGTGGGCGACTACGGCGCGGTCGACGTGTGCGTGAAGTACTTCGGGCCCGCGACGTGCTCGTTCAAGGCCGCCACGCTGGCGGGGCTCGTCCGCGTGCAGGCGTTCACGTCGCCCGACTTCAGCGGCGCGCCCGCCGCCGAGGCCTACCTGAAGGACGGCGAGGTGATGGCCTCCCAGACGGACGCGGGCGCGAACTGCGTGCTGAAGGGCCTGCCGCCCGGCACCTACTACGTGCGCGCCTACATCGACTCGGACGGGAGCGGCGCCTGGAGCAGCTGGGAGAGCTGGGGCTACGCGAACGACGTCGGCACGGGGTCGAAGACGCCCTACACGCCGAAGGGCCTGATGGTCGTGCGCGGCAGCACGGAGCGTCCGTCCGCCACGGTCTACATCGAGGACATGGACACCGACAACGACGGCTTCCCGGACGCCTACGAGTACGACAAGTACAAGGACCTGTCCAAGCTGGGCCCGGCCTCGGGCGCGACGTACTTCACGCGCGTCAACCCGAACCTCAAGACGGCGCTCTCCAGCCTGTCCGAGCTGGCCCGCGCGAACCTGGCCTACGCGCCGCTCGCGACGATGCTCTCGGTCGCCGGGGGCACGGCGACGGAGGCGACGCTGGCGGCGGCGAACCTGCTCTCCGCCTCGTCCGCCGCCCAGCCGGCGAAGGAGGTGGTCTACGTCTCGGTCGATTCCTTCTCCTTGGCGGAGGGCGTCGCGATCAGCGTCACGTCCGAGGTGACGGGCGGCGTGTCCGAGGCCCTCGCCGTGGAAGGCACGGCGACGGTGACGGTGTACCTCGTGGCGTCGGGCTCGGTCGACTTCGCGAACGCGACGGACGTGAAGGTGAAGACGATCACCATCCGCGCGAACGCGACGAGCACGGCGACGATCACCGCCGAGGAGCTGGCGCAGGCGATCAAGGCGAACGGCCTGGAGGGCAATGCGTTCTTCAAGGTGCGCCTGGTCAAGTAGAGGCGTAAAGCCACAACGAACGCAAAGAAACACAAAGACCATGAAAGCGATCCAGAAGGTTCTCGTCGTCAACTGCGGCTCGTCGTCGCTCAAGTTCCAGCTCTTCGACATGGAGGGCGAGAAGATGCTCTGCAAGGGGCTTGTGGAGCGCATCGGCCTGGACGGCGCGCGCCTCATCTACACGAAGACCGGGTGCGAGAAGATCGTGCGCGAGGCGCCGATGAAGGACCACGTGGCGGCCATCGGCCAGGTGATGGCGGCCTTGACGGACGCGGAGACGGGCGTGATCGGGTCCCTCTCCGAGCTGGACGTGATCGGCCACCGCGTGGTGCATGGCGGCGACAAGTTCTCGGCCCCGGCGAAGATCAACGCCGCCGCGAAGAAGCTCATCCAGAAGTGCGTGCCGCTCGCGCCGCTCCACAACCCCGCGAACCTGCAGGGCATCGAGGCGTGCGAGAAGGCGGCAAAGGGCGTGCCGAACGTCGGCGTGTTCGACACGGCGTTCCACCAGACGATGCCGGGCTGCGCCTACGAGTACGCGCTGCCGCGTCCGCTCACGCGCAAGTACGGCCTGCGGAAGTACGGCTTCCACGGCTCGTCGCACAAGTTCCTCGTCCAGGCCGCCGCCGCGTGGCTGAAGAAGCCCGCGGGGAAGGTCAACCTCGTCACCTGCCACCTCGGCAACGGCTCCTCGATCGCGGCCGTGCGGCAGGGCGCGTGCCTCGACACGACGATGGGCCTCACGCCGCTCGACGGCCTCATCATGGGCACGCGCTGCGGCCGGGTGGACCCGGGCGTCATCTTCTTCCTTGCGAAGCACGGCTACACGATCGAGCAGATCGACACGATCCTCAACAAGGAGTCGGGCTTCCAGGGCCTCGCGGGAGTGAAGGGCGGCGACTCGCGCGACGTCGTCGCGAAGGCCAAGGCGGGCGACCTCGACGCGCTGGAGGCGCTGGAGGCGTTCGGCCACCGCGCCGCGATCTACGTGGGCGGCTACAACGCGCTCGTGGGCGGCGCGGACGCCATCGTCATGGCCGGCGGCATCGGCGAGAACGCCTCCGAGCTGCGCGAGCAGATCGTCAAGCGCCTCGGCGCCCTCGGCGTCAAGCTCGACAAGAAGGCCAACCAGAAGGTGCGCTTCGGCGCAAGCGGCGTCATTTCCACCAAGGACTCCAAGATCCCGGTCGTCGTCATCCCCACGAACGAGGAGCTGATGATCGCCCGCGAGACCGTCGCCGTCCTGAAGAAGTAGTTAATCAGTAGTTAAGTGATTAAGTAGTTAAGTAGTTAAGTTGTGCTTCGCGTTTTCCTGTAGTCTTGTGTTGTAATAACCATCCAGAACGGTTTCCCTGACAAACTTAACCACTTAATCGCCAACGTCTGATCTCCCGGCAAACTTAACTGCTTAACCACTTAATCACTTAATCGCCAACGTCTGGTCTTCCGACAAACTTAACTGCTTAACCACTTAATCACTTAATCGCCAACGTCTGGTCTTCCGACAAACTTAACTGCTTAACCACTTAATCACTTAATCGCCAACGTCTGGTCTTCCGACAAACTTAACTACTTAACTACTTAACTACTTAACCACTTAATTCTCTTTAAAATGAATGCCATCAAGAAAATCATTGAGAAAGCCTCTTCCCTGAATGGCACGGTCGTCTTGCCGGAGGGCATGGACGCGCGCGTCGTCACGGCTGCGTGCAGCTGCGTGGACCGCCAAATCTGCACCCCCATTGTGCTCGGCACGCCGCAGGAGATCGCCGACGCCGAGGCGAAGGCCGGGCTTTCGCTCGCCGAGCGCGGCATCCGGACGATCGACTACACGCAGGGCGACGCCGAGCTGGAGGCCGCCTACCTGGAGGCGTGGAACGCGAAGGAGAGCCGCAAGCCGGCCGAGAAGCAGAAGATCATCGACCTCGCCGGGGCGCAGAAGACGCTCCGCACGAAGCGCATCTACTTCGGCGGCATGATGGTGAAGCTCGGGCGGGTGGACGGCCTCGTGGCCGGGTCCATCGCCTCGACGGGCGACATGCTGCGCGCGGCGTTCCACACGCTCGGCACGCAGAAGGGCGTCAAGACGGCGTCCAGCTGCTTCATCCTCGACCTGCGCGAGCCGACGCCGGCCGGCGACGCGGCGCTCGCGTTCGGCGACTGCGCCGTCATCCCCGACCCCACGGCGGAGCAGCTTGTGGACATCGGGCTGGCGACGGCCCAGACCTACCGCGACCTCACGGGCTGCGAGCCGCGCGTCGCGTACCTCAGCTACTCCACGAAGGGCTCCGCCGCCGGCGCGCTCGTGGAGAAGGTGCAGAAGGCCGTCGCGCTCGCGAAGCCGCTCTTCGCCGAGAAGGGGATCGCGATGGACGGCGAGCTGCAGTTCGACGCGGCCATCGTCCCGGCGGTCGGCCAGCTCAAGAACCCCGGCGGCGCGGTCCAGGGCAACGCGAACGTCTTCATCTTCCCGGACCTCCAGGCCGGCAACATCGGCTACAAGATCGCGCAGCGCCTCGGCGGCGCGGCGGCGATCGGGCCCAACCTCCAGGGCCTCGCGAAGGCCATGAACGACCTGAGCCGCGGCTGCAGCGCCGAGGACATCGTGGGCACCGTCTGCGTGACCCTGCTGCAGGCCGCCGCGAAGAAGTAGGGGGACGGGGCGACGTGACGGCTGCCGAACAGATCCGCCGGGCGCAGGAGGTCTTCGACGTCGAGATCGAGGGCCTGCGGCGCACGCGCGCCTCGCTGGGCGACTCCTTCGCGCGCACGGTCGAGCTGATGCTCGCGTGCGTGGAGGCGGGCGGCAAGGTGGTCGTGACGGGCGTGGGGAAGAGCCTCCACGTGGCGGAGAAGACGAGCGCGATCCTTGCCTCCACCGGCACCTGCTCGGTCGTCCTCAACCCCGTGCAGGCGATGCACGGCGATTTGGGGATGACGGGCCCGAAGGACCTGCTGCTCGCGCTGAGCTTCTCGGGCGAGAGCGAGGAGCTGGTGCGGCTCGTGCCCGCGGTCCGCCGCCACGGGCTGAAGGTCGTCGCGCTCACGGGGCGGACGGACTCCACGCTCGCGCGGCTGTCGGACGTGGTGCTGGAGATTCCCTGCGGCGCCGAGGCGTGCCCGTTCGGCATGGCGCCCACCACCTCCGCCACGGCGACGATGGCGATGGGCGACGCGCTCGCGATGGTGATGCTCGACGCGCGGCGGTTCGACAAGGCGAGCTACGCGCTCAACCATCCGGCGGGCGCGATCGGCCGCGCGCTCGTGCTGCGCGTCACGGACGTGATGCGCACGGGCGCGCGCGTCGCGGCCGTGCCCCCCACGGCGACGGTGCTCGACACGCTGCTCGCGATGACGAAGGCCCAGGCCGGCAGCGCGGTCGTCGTCGACGCGGAGGGGAGGCTGGAGGGGATCTTCACGGACGGCGACTTCCGCCGCCACGTGAGCGCGGGCCGCGACGTGCTGGGCGACGCGGTCGCGCGGCACATGACGCGCCGCCCGCTGACGATCGGCGGCGACGCCTACGCCGTCGACCTGCTGCGCGTCTTCGAGGCGCGCCAGATCGACGACCTTCCCGTCTGCGCGGCGGACGGCCGCCTGCTGGGCGTCGTGGACATTCAGGATTTGCCAAAGATGAAGGTTTTGTGATAAACTGTTGACGTAAAAATCGAGGAGGTCAGACCATGCAGTTCAAGACAGTCGCTTTCTTCGCCCTCGCAGTTGCGTGTGCGTGTCCCCTTTCCGCCCAGTCGCGGCGGCGCGGGCCTGTCGGCGCCGACGGCGGCGCCGCCGTCGCGAAGGGCCGCGATGCCTACGTCACCATCGACGCGCCGGCCCGCCCGGGCGGCACGTGCCTCGCGAGCGCGCCGAACCTCAACGCGAACGGCAAGCTCATGCCGCCGCTCGGCGGGCGTCCGCGCCAGTGGATCGTGCTGGAGACGAAGTACACCACGATGGCGAAGTGGCAGGACGAGCTCACGTTCACCTGGCACGTGCTGCTCGACGCCTCCAAGGCGAAGGAGAAGGATCCCAAGAACCTCCCCGCGCAGTATTCCTACTACAACACGCAGGTGCGCTACGTGGACATCAAGAAGGGCAGCCACATGGCGAGCGTCTGCCTGCCGCCGTCCGTGCTGGAGCGCTTCGGCGAGCCCTGCACGATCACCCTCGTCATCACGAACAAGGAGGGCGACGAGCTCGCGTTCCACACGGAGAACATGAGCGGCGACGTCAACCAGGCGGGCGAGAAGTGGTGGGAGAACGACAAGTTCATGAACTGGCAGAAGAAGGTCAAGGGCGAGATGAAGCCCATGCTCGAGCGCCGCCAGGGCCTGGTCGACCGCTCGAAGACGCCGTTCTGGCTCGTGAACAACGCGGACTACGAACTCGTCCAGTGAGCCGCCCGCGCGGTTCACCGGAAGACTGACAGGAAGTTGGCAAGCCATGTCCCGAATCCTCACACTCAACATTGGGGCGTCCAAGGCGCTGCTCGCCGAATACGCGCTGGGCGGCAGGCGGAACCTCACGCTCACCGCCTACGGCAGCGGCGAACTGCAGGCCGTCGACGTCAACGACCCCGGGTCGGTTGCGGCGGCCCTGCCGTCCGTCCTCCACCAGATCATGCGCGAGACGGGCATCCGCCCGGCCCCGCTCGTCGTGTCGCTGGGCGGGCAGACGGTGTTTCCGCGCTTCGCGAAGTTCCCGGCCATCGGCGACGCGGCGAAGCTCGAGCAGCTCGTGCGCTACGAGATCGAGCAGAACGTGCCGTTCCCGATCGACGAGATCGTGAGCGACCACCAGTTCCTCGGCACGGCGGCGGACGGCGAGAAGGCGGCGATCATCGTCGCGGCGAAGCTGGAGGCCGTGCGCGCCGTGACGGACGCCGTGCGCGGCGCGGGCCTCAAGCCCGCCGTCGTCGACGTCTCGCCGATGGCGATCTGCAACGCGCTCAAGTTCGCCCACCCCGGCCTGACGGGCTGCTCGGTCGTCCTCGACATCGGCTCGAAGACGACGAACCTGATCATCCTCGAAGACGAGAAGATCTACAACCGCTCGATCCCCGTCGCCGGCAACCTCATCACGAAGGACATCGCGCAGGCGTTCGGCTGCTCCTTCGAGGAGGCCGAGCAGCTCAAGCTCGAGCGCGGCTACGTCTCGCTCGGCGGCGTGACGGAGGACGAGGACGAGGTCTCCGACCGCGTCTCGAAGGTCATCCGCACGGTCCTCACGCGCCTCCACGCCGAGATTTCGCGCTCGATCAACTTCTACCGCTCGCAGCAGGGCGGCAGCGCCCCCAGCCGCCTCTTCCTCACGGGCGGCAGCGCGCGCCTGCCGCAGCTGGACCGCTTCTTCATGGAGTCCCTGCAGGTCGAGGTGGCGTTCCTGAACCCGTTCGGGAAGGTCGGCTTCGGCCCGAAGGTCAACCGCGCCGCGCTGGAGGCCGACGCCTTCACGCTCGCCGAGAGCGTGGGCCTTGCGCTGCGCGGCACGGACGCCGCGTGGATCGCGATCGACCTGATGCCGCCGGAGCTGGTGGAGGAGGCGCGCGCGCTGAGGCGCGTGCCGTTCCTCGTCGCGGGCGGCGTCGCGTTCCTCGCCGCGCTTGGCTGCCTGTGGCTGACGGAGCGGCACGGCGAGCTGGCCGTGCAGGAGAAGGCCGCGTGCGTCGGGCAGGTCGCGTCCGGCAAGAAGCTCAACGAGTTCAAGCAGCGGATCGCGAAGGAGCAGCAGGCCGTCGCCGCCGAGCGCGGGAAGTGCGAGGCGTTCCTGCGCCTCCTGTGGGACCGCTCGGCCGCGCTCCAGCGCGTACGCGCCGTGCGCGAGAGCCTGGTGCCCGGCATGTGGATCACCGAGTGGACGGCCGTCCCCGCGCCGAAGGACGACCCGGAGAGGCGCGAGGGCGTGCGCGTGACCGTGCGCGGCTGGCGCGACGCGATGGGCAAGGTGGAGGCGGACTGGTCCGCCCAGCACGGCGGCCAGCCGACGACCGCGTCGAAGATCGTGGAGGAGGCGCTGAAGAAGAAGCCGGCGGCGTTCGTCCCCGAGTCCGTGAAGATCGTCGCGCAGAAGGAAGTCAAGGAATGCCTTTCGGAGTTCTCGATCCAGATGGACCTGGCGTCGGCTCCGTCGGCTGGGCCGGCGGGGAAGGCCGCCGGCGGCAAGGGAAAGGCGGGTAGGCGGAAATGAGTCTTTCAAAGCAGCAGATGCTGGGCGCGGCCGGCGCGGGCGTGTTCGTGCTGTGCGCGGGCGGCCTGGGCTTCGGCGCCTACCTCGCGTGGGACGGACGGTGCGAGGCCGAGGCGGCGCTGGAGGCCGACGTGGGCGCCTTCCGGGGCCACTACGAGGCGGCGGTGTTCCCGTCGAAGCGCTCGCTCGATTCCGTCGTGTCGAACAAGGCGAGCTACGCGGACTGGCATGCGGCGGCGCGGACGCTCGCCGCGCGGGGCGACCGGAGCTTCCCCGTCGAGATGCCGCCGGTCTTCAAGCAGCGCCTCCAGCGGGAGGTGCGCCGCCTTGCGTCGCTTGCGGGCGGCGTGGACGGCAAGATCGCGGCCCCGGCCTTCCACTTCGGCTTCGAGCAGTATCTGGGCGAGGGCGGCGTGCTGCCCCGGGAGCAGGACGTGCCGCGCCTTGCGGTGCAGCTCGACACGATCTCGCAGGTCGTCGACGCCTTCGCGGAGGCGGGCGTGCTGGAGGTCAAGGCCGTCCAGCGCATCGAGAAGAAGACCGACGCCGAGACGAAGGCCGACGCCGAGGAGGATGAGGCCTGCCTCGCCTATGCGTTCGAGTTCACGGCCCGCCCGGCGGCGCTCGTCGCCGTGCTGAACCGGCTCGCCGCGTGCCCGCGCTTCATGACGGTGAAGAACCTCTCCTTCCGCGAGACGGCCGACATGATCGTGGACAACCTGAACGCCGCCGAGAACGCGAAGAACCAGAAGGCGTCCGCACGGGGCGCGGCCGGCCGGCGCGGGCGCCGGGGCGCGCCGGTTGCGCCGCAGGGCGGCGGCGGCGGCGCGGAGCCGGCGGTCAACCCGCTGGTGGTCGACCCGGAGCTGGACGCGCCGATCCAGGTGAATTTCACGCTTGAGGTCCGGGACTTCGGCCAGGCCCGGGCGGCGGAGAAGGCGGAGAAGAAGGGGGAGGAAAAATGAGCGTCTCCAGGCAGAATTTCCTTGCGGCGCACTGGGACTGGCTGGTCGCGCTCCTCGGCGTGCTGGCGCTCGCCGCGGCGGGCGCGCTGTTCGCGCTGGCGCTGGGCGACACGGAGAACGTCGACGCCTACGCCCAGTCGCTGAACGCCATGACGCCCGCGCACGAAGGCGTGGCGCCGGCCGACCTTGGCGCGCTGCAGAAGGTCTACCGCAGCGCGCAGACGCCGCCCCAGCTTGCGGCGGTCGATCCCAAGAAGGCGAGCTTCCTCGCGAGCGAGCGGCGCGTCCTGTGCCGCCAGGGCGACCCGGCCGCGAAGGCGAAGGCGTGCGGCAAGCCGATTCCCGCCAACTGCGAGACGTGCCCCTTCTGCGGCGCCCACCAGGTCGTCGTGAAGGTCGAGGTCGATTCCGACCACGACGGCATGCCGAACGACTGGGAGAAGAAGTACGGCTTCAACCCGAACGACCCCTCTGACGCGGCGAAGGACGCCGACGGGGACGGCTTCACGAACCTGGAGGAGTATCAGGCGGGCACGGATCCGCGCGACCCGAAGTCCCACCCCGACTACCTCGACTCGGTCACGGTCTCCGGCGGCATCCGCCAGACGACGCTGCCGTTCTACTTCAACGCCGTCACGCCCATCCCCGGCGGGCATCGCTTCACCTTCCAGCGCCTCGGCGTGAAGGGCTTCGACGCCAAGGTCTTCGTGAAGCTGCACGAGGAGATCTGCGGCGTGGGCAAGGACGCCTGGAAGTCCGGCTGGACCGTCGAGGCGTACGAGCCGAAGGAGGAGCTCCGCCTGCGCCCCGGCACCAAGATGAAGGTCCCCACCGACGTCTCCACGGTCGACGTGCGGCGCAAGAGCGACGGCAAGACGCTCAAGATCCGCATCAACGAGCGCGCCGTCGCGGTGGAGTCCCAGGCGCAGCTGCGCTACAATCGCGGCGAAGGGCGCGACCTGGTTGTTTCGGAGGGCGCCGAGTTCTCCCTGGGCGACCGCACCTACCGCGTGCTGAAGCTCAAGGGCGTGGACGGCGGCTGCGAAGTGACGATCCGCGACCTCCAGACAAAAAAAGAAAAAACCGTTCGTTGAGACTTGATTATCCCCCCCAGATGGGGTATCATTAAGAGACCTTTTAAGGAGCATCCTCGATGAGAGCCAAAAATACGTTTGCCGCCCTGGGCGCCGCCTGTGTTTCGCTTGTCCTTGCAACGGCCGCCGTTGCACAGAACGACCTGGACGACCTTCTCGGCGACCTTGACGCCGCGCCGGCGAAGAAGGAAGCCGCCAAGCCCGCCGCCGAAGCCCCGAAGTCTGCGGCGGAAGCCCCGAAGCCGACAGAGGAGAAGGCGGAGGAAAAGAAGGAGGAGGCGAAGCCAGCCGAGGAAGCGAAGCCTGCGGAAGAGGCGAAGCCCGCTGAGGAAGCCAAGCCTGCGGAAGAGGCGAAGCCCGCTGAGGAGGCCAAGCCCACCGAGGAGGCCAAGCCCGCCGATGACGAGGAGAAGAAGGAGGCGGAAGAGGCGAAGCCCGCCGTTGCCGAGAAGAAGGAAGGGAAGGACAATCCGGACGCCGCGCTCATCAGCGACCTGGTCGCGACGGAGACGCTGCGCCGCCAGGCGCTGGACGCCCAGGCCAACAAGGAGCTTGGCGTGGCGCGGGCGGCGATGGAGGCGCGCGACTGGGAGACGGCGTTCAAGCAGTACCGCTTCGCCCTTGCGCACCTGAGCGACCGCGAGGACGCGGCGCAGTGGCGCAAGGAGTGCCGCCAGGGCATGGCCGAGGCGAAGTACCGCGCGGCGAAGCAGGCGCTCAAGGAGGGCGACCGCGAGCGGGCCGAGGCCTACGCGAAGGAGGCGCTGGCCGAGCGCCATCCGCTCGCCGGCTCGTTCCTCGAGTCGCTGAAGGCCGAGTCCGTGCAGGAGGCCGAGACCGACGTCGCCGACATCAAGCACCGCCGGCACGACGCGGACTACAAGCAGGACCGCGACACGATCCGCAAGCGCATCCGCCTCTCCGCCCAGTACCTCGCCGTGGCCGACCTCGCGAACGCGCTCGATCAGGTGGACCTCGTGCTGCGCAGCGACCCCTACAACGAGGAGGCGATCGCCCTGCGCGACCGCATCCAGCGCAAGCGCGACCTCATCATCGACAAGGAGCGCGAGGCGACGCGCAAGGGCATGATCGCCGATGTGGGCGCGGCGTGGCGCCCGGTCTACGCGGTGAACTCCGCCGACCTCAAGGCGGTCTCGAGCGGCACGGCGAAGTCCCCGCTCGGCGGCGACGGCGAGCGCTCGGTGGAGCAGTCGATCGAGAAGCGCATGAAGGAGATGATGCTGCCGGCGATCTCCTTCCGCCCCCCGGCGACGATCATCGACGCGGTCGACTACTTCCGCCAGGCGTCGAAGGACTACGACCGGCCCGAGATCCCCGTCGACCAGCGCGGCTTCAACTTCGTCCTCCAGCTTGGCAAGGCGCTGAAGAACAGCGGCGGCGCGGCGGACGCCGGCGCGGCGAAGGGCGGCAACGACAATGCGTTCTCCTCCGCCTCGGACGACGAGGGCGGCGAGGCCGCCGGCGACGTCCCCGTCATCCCGAACGTGACGGCCTCGAACATCTCCCTCCACGAGGCCCTCAAGCTCGTCTGCCAGGTGTGCAATCCCGCCTTCAAGTTCAAGGTGCAGGGCTCGGTCGTGATGGTGATGCCGAAGACGATGACGACGGACGAGCTCGTCACGCGCACCTACTCCGTCGTCGAGTCGTTCGTCGACCGCATGAACGACGCCTCCAACTCGCTCAAGGACTCCAAGGCCGGCGACTTCGGCGGCGGCGGGGGCGACGAGGGCGGCGACAGCCCCGAGAACCAGTGGAAGGCCTACTTCGAGGACCTCGGCGTCACCTGGCCGCAGAACTCCCGCATCAAGTACATCAAGGCCGTCGGCAAGCTGCGCGTCACGAACACGGAGGACCAGCTCGCCATCCTCGAGGACGCCCTCAACGAGCTGAACGTCACGCCGTCGATGATCGAGATCGAGACGCGCTTCGTCGAAGTCGCCCAGGAGGACCTCAACTCCCTCGGCTTCGAGTGGCTGCTGAACAGCGACTACTCCTTCAACGTCGGCGGCAAGCTCGCCAAGGCCCTGAACCTCAAGGACATCAACAACTACGACGTGACGTCGACCACGACGACCTCGGCCGGCAACGCGCTTGACTACGACGCCAACGGAAACCTGATCGGCGTCCGGCCGACCACGACGACCACCACCACGACGCGGCAGGGCGGCGGCTGGGCGCGGTGGAACGACGCGACGCACGGCAACTGGGTCCAGACGGGCGTCGACGAGGCGGGGAACTCGATCGGCTCCTACCGGAAGACGGGCAAGAACGTCGGCATCAACGCGATCGACGGCTCCACCTACCAGACGGGCATGCGCTACCTGAGCACGGAGGGCAACCACATCTCCGGCGAGGGGGCGAGCGCGAACGACAAGTTCATGAAGGTCAACGCCTTCCTCGGCAACGCCGACCTCTCCATGATCCTGCACATGCTCTCGCAGCGCAGCGACACGGACCTCCTCTCCGCGCCGAAGGTCGTCACGAAGAGCGGCAACGAGGCCGTCATCAAGGTGGTCACGATCTACCGCTTCCCGCAGGACTACGACGTGACGATCCAGTCCACCTCCTCGGGCTCTTCGACCTCGGTGAGCGGCAGCACGACGGGCGGCAGCGACGGCAAGATCCTCCCGATGGTCGAGCCGCAGAACTTCGAGACCCAGGAGGTCGGCGTGATCCTCACGGTGACGCCCGAGCTCTCGCCGGAAGGCCTCATCAACCTCGCGCTGGAGCCCAAGGTCATCTCCGAGCCGACGTGGAAGGACTACGGCATGAAGGTGCCGATGTCCGCCGTGATGTCCTCCACGGCGCAGACGCTGGCGCTCGCGAGCGGCGACGACAGCATGAACTGGTTCACCGTGCCGATGGAGCAGCCCTTCTTCAAGGAGCGCTCGATCAACACCCACGTCACGCTCTACAACGGCTCGACGATCGTGATGGGCGGCCTCATCACCGAGGAGCGCAAGTCGATGGAGGACAAGATTCCCTTCCTCGGGGACATCCCCTTCGTCGGCCGCCTCTTCCGCAGCCGCAGCGAGTGGTCGAACAAGCGCAACCTCCTGATCTTCGTCTCGGCGCGCCTCGTGGACCCGAACGGCCGCCAGATCATCCAGAACCAGGACGCCGACACGACGGCCGCCGCCGACAAGGACGCGAAGGCCACGCCCGCGCCGAAGGCGAAGTAGCGGCCATGAGGATCGCCCTCACAGGCGGCATCGCCTGCGGGAAGTCCACGCTTGCCAAGTTCCTCCGGGAGCTTGGCATTCGTCTTCTCGACGCGGACGACGTGGTGCATGGGCTGGAGGCCCCCGGCGGCGAGGCCGTGCCGGCCATCGCCGCGCGCTTCGGCGCGGGCGTCCTCGCCGCCGACGGATCGGTGGACCGCCCGAAGCTCGCCGACGTCGTCTTCGCGGACGCCGCCGCCCGCCGCGACCTCGAGGCCATCCTCTTCCCCCTCGTCCGCGCCCGCCTCCAGTCCTTCACCTCCCCGGCGGCGCGCCGAGGACGTCGCGCCCTACCAATGGTGGAAGGTTCGGACGGTCCAATGGACGGGGCGGATGCCGCCCCATTCGTGGACGGGGCGGCGCGCCGAGGACGTCGCGCCCTACCAATGGTGGAAGGTTCGGACGTAATGGTAGGGGCGGACGTCCTCGGCCGCCCGCCCCCCCTCCGCCCTCTGCCCGCC
>CAVEVC010000086.1:0-4714 GCA_963618935.1 Clostridiales bacterium CCNA10
CCGCCGCCTACATCGCGGACGGCCACCACCGCAGCGCGGCCGCGAGCCGCTACGCCCGGGAGCACGGCTTCGCGGGCGAGAGCCGCTGGTTCCTCGCCGTCGCGTTCCCGGCCTCGCAGCTGCGGATCCTGCCCTACAACCGCCTCGTCGCGGACCTCAACGGCCTCACGGCCGAGCAGTTCCTCGCGCAGGTGAAGGCGCGCTTCGCGGTGACGGAGGCCGCCGACGGCGTGCCGGCGGCCGGGCGGCATGCGCGGATGTTCCTCGCGGGAAGGTGGCACGACCTCGCGTGGGAGGTATCCGCCTGGGCGGACGTCGTTTCGGCGCTCGACGTCTCCGTGCTGCAGGACCGCCTGCTCGCGCCCGTGCTGGGGATCGACGACCCGCGCACGTCGCCGCGCATTTCGTTCATGGGCGGGGTGCGTCCGCTCGCCGAGCTGCAGGGGCGGGTGGCGGACGGCCGCGACGCGGTCGCGTTCTCGATGCATCCCGTGACGGTGGGCGAGATGATGGCGATCGCCGACGCGGGGGCGGTGATGCCGCCGAAGTCGACCTGGTTTGAACCGAAGCTGCGGTCGGGGCTCTTCGTCCACGCCGTCTGACGCCATGTACAGTCCTCGTGCATATTGGCGGCTTCTGAAGCGGAAGATGGTGGGGGAGCCCCTGTCGGCCGAGGCGATCGCCGCCGGCTGGGCGCTGGGCATGTTCGTGGGGTGCGCGGTGCCGTTCGGCCTCCAGCTCGTCGTCTCCGTGCCGCTCGCGCTGATGATGCGCGTCTCGAAGGTGGGGGCGACGGTGGGGACGCTCGTCACGAACCCGGTGACGATCTTCTTCATCTACCCGGCGCAGACGTGGTTCGTGAACAGCCTGCTGTTCGGCGGGTCGCTCTCGTTCAGCCGCCTCATGGAGGTGGAGTGGACGTGGGAGGCCGTGCGCAAGCTCGGCGCCGAGGCGATGGCGTCCTTCTTCCTGGGCGGCTTCCTCCTCGCCATCGTCCTCACGCCCCCCACCTATTTCATCGTCAAGCGCGTCGTGACGACCTACCGCCGGACGCGGGAGCGGAAGCGGCATGGCGCATCCCGGTGAGGACCGGCTCGCGGCGCTGATGCGCACGGCGTCGCGGCGGCGGCTCGACGCCGTCCTCCTCTTCGACGAGGCGAACGTGCGCGCGCTCACGGGCGTGGCGTGCGACAACGGCTGCCTGGCGCTTGTGCGCGCCGCGGATGCCTCGTCCTTCTCGGCCGTCTTCATCACCGACTTCCGCTACGTGCCGATGGTGCATCGCGTGGCGCCGGGGCTGAAGGCGGTGGAGCTGGCGCGCGGCGTCTCCTTCGCCGCCGCCGCGAAGGGCGCCGTCGCGAAGGCGCGCGCCGGGCAGCCGGTGCGCAGGATCGGCTACGAGGGGACGCTCGCCACGTCGCGCTACCTGGAGCTGCGGAAGGCGTTTCCCCGCGCGGCGGCGGTCGACGTGGACGGGGACGTGAAGGCGCTGCGCGCGGTGAAGACGGCGGGGGAGATCACGCGCATCGCGGCGGCGGCGGCGCTGAACGACGAGATCTGGGCGCGGGCGCAGAAGGAGATCCGGCCCAACATGACGGAGAAGGACATCCAGCGCACGATCCGCGCGTGGATGAACGCGCTCGGCGACGGCGAGGCGTTCGAGACGATCGTCTGCGCGGGGGCGAACGCGGCGGAGTGCCACCACGTGCCGGACGGCACGGTGTGGCGGAAGGGCGAGCCGCTGCTCGTCGACATGGGCGTGAAGCTCGACGGCGTCTGCAGCGACATGACCCGCTGCCTGAAGCCCTCCCGCCCCGCCGACCCTGAGTACGGCCGCGTCTACGACGTCGTGCTGGAGGCGAACCGGGCGGCGATCGCGGCGGCGAAGCCTGGCATGGCGGCGGGCGCGCTCGATAAGGTGGCGCGCGACGTCATCCGGAAGGCCGGGTACGGAAAGGCGTTCGGCCATGCGCTGGGGCACGGCGTGGGGTACGAGATCCACGAGCTGCCCGCGGCGCGCCCGAAGGACAGGGCGGCGCTGGAGCCGGGGATGCTCGTGACGGTCGAGCCGGGCGTCTACCTGGAAGGGCGCCTCGGCGTGCGCATCGAAGACCTTGTGCTGATCACCACGACGGGGTGCGAGGCGCTCTCGCACAGCCGCAAGTAAGGAGAAGAGACATGAAGAAAGCGACAATCGAGACCTCGATGGGCTCCATCACGCTGGAGCTGGACGACGCGAAGGCGCCGGCGACGGTGGCGAACTTCCTCGCCTACGCGAAGGACGGCCATTACGACGGCACGATCTTCCACCGCGTGATCGACGGGTTCATGATCCAGGGCGGCGGCTTCACGAAGGCGATGGACCAGAAGCCGACGAAGGCGCCGATCAAGAACGAGGCGGCGAACGGCCTGCGGAACGCGCGCGGCACGATCGCGATGGCGCGCACGATGGTGGTCGATTCCGCCACGAGCCAGTTCTTCATCAACCTCGTGGACAACGGCTTCCTCGACTACCGCGGGCCCGACCCGCGCACGTTCGGCTACGCGGTGTTCGGCCGGGTGACGGACGGCATGGACGTGGTGGACAGGATCGCGAAGGTGAAGACCGGCTTCGCGGGCCCCCACCAGAACGTCCCCGAGGAGCCCGTCGTCATCAAGAAGGTCCACGTCGCCGCCGAGGCCCCGAAGCCCGACGCGAAGTAGGCGCGCCCATGGCGGACGGCGCGGAGATGGAGACGGTCGACGGCACCGTCAAGTCCGTCGTGTTCCGGAACGACGAGACGGGCTTCACCATTCTCCACGTCGCCCCCGCCGAGACGGACGGGAAGTTCCGCCTCGCCGCGCGCGAGATCACCGTCCTGGGCACGTGCGCGGCCGCGTGGGAGGGGGAGGACCTGCACGCGACGGGCGAGTGGGTCGACGACCCCGTGCGCGGGCGCCAGTTCAAGGCGCGGACCGTCGAGTGCATTCCGCCGAAGTCCGTCGAGGGCGTGCGCCGCTACCTCGCGAGCGGGCTCATCCGCGGCATCGGCCCCGTCCTCGCCAACCGCATCGTCGACCGATTCGGCGCGGAGACGCTCGACGTGCTCGACCACCATTCGGGGCGCCTCCGCGAAATCCCCAAGGTGGGCCCGAAGAAGATCGCCTCCATCGTGCAGGGCTGGCGCGAGGGCAAGGGCACGCGCGAGGTGATGATCTTCACGCAGACGTACGGCATCTCCGCCGGCAAGGCGGCGAAGATCTACCGCGCCTACGGGCCCGATTCCGTCGCGATCATCAAGCGCGACCCCTACCGCCTCTGCCGCGACATCTGGGGGATCGGCTTCGCGACGGCGGACCGCATTGCGCTCGCGGTGGGCCTCCCGAAGGATTCGCCCCTGCGCGCGCGCGCCGCCATCGTCCACACGCTCCGCACGGAGGCGGACGAGGCGGGGCACTGCTGGACGTCCGAGCCGGACCTGCTCCTCCACGCCCAGGAGCTCGTCGGCATCTCCGTCGAGACGCTTGCCGAGGCGCTGAAGCACGAGCTCGACGCGGGGCGCGTCGTGAAGGAGGGCGAGCGCCTCTACCTGCGCGACCTCTGGGTCGCCGAGCGGCGGGTGGCGGCGAAGCTGAAGGACCTGCTTGCCTCGCCGCCCTCCTTCGCCCCCATCGACCCCGGCCGGGCGGTCGCGTGGTGGGAGAAGAAGACGGGCTTCACGCTCGCGCCCGCGCAGCTGCGCGCCGTGCGCGCGTCGGTGGGCTCGAAGGTCTCCATCGTGACGGGCGGCCCGGGCGTCGGCAAGACGACGATCATCCGCGCGCTCGTCGAGATCTTCGCGGCGCGCACGGGCGCGCACAGGATTGCCATCCAGCTCGGCGCGCCGACGGGCCGCGCCGCGAAGCGCATGGCGGAGGCGACGGGCGCGCCCGCGCAGACCCTGCACCGCCTCCTCAAGTACAACCCGCAGACGAACGAGTTCACCTACAACGAGGAGAGGCCGCTCGCGGGGGACGTGTTCATTTTCGACGAGATGTCGATGGTGGACATCCGCCTCATGGCCGACCTCGCCGCCGCCCTGCCGCGCCGGGCGACGCTCATCCTCGTGGGCGACACGGACCAGCTGCCCTCCGTCGGGCCCGGCAACGTCCTGCGCGACCTCATCGCCTCGCAGGCGGTCCCCACCTCGCAGCTGACCGAGATCTTCCGCCAGGACAGCTCGGGCCTCATCGTCCGCAACGCCCACCACGTCAACGCGGGCGAGCCGTTCGAGACGCGCGCGGGCGCGAGCGACTTCTACTTCATCGCCCAGGACGACCCCGCGAAGGCGCTCGCCTACGCGCTCGACTTCATGGTCACGCGCATTCCCCGCCACTTCCGCCTGGAGCCGCTGCAGGACGTGCAGGTGCTCACGCCGATGCGGCGGAACCTCCTCGGGGCGGAAAACCTCAACGCCGCCATCCAGAAGCGGCTGAACGGCGAGGGGCCGGGCGTGGTGCGAGGCGGCATGACGTTCCGCGCGGGGGACCGCGTGATGCAGCTGCGGAACAACTACGACAAGGACGTCTTCAACGGCGACGTGGGGTTTGTCCAGTCCGTCGATCCGGCGGAACGCGCGCTCGTCGTCCTCTTCGACGGCCGTCCCGTCGAGTACCGCGCGGCCGACCTCGACGAGCTCACGCTCGCCTACGCGACGACGATCCACAAGTCGCAGGGCAGCGAGTATCCGGCGGT
>CAVEVC010000087.1:0-14071 GCA_963618935.1 Clostridiales bacterium CCNA10
TGGCGCGCGACGTACCCGCGCCGCCCTCGGCGCGTGGCGTCCGAACGGCCCCATCCTCGCTGGCCCCGACGTTGGTAGGGGCGCGCGTCCCGCGCACCCGCCCGGCCTCACGTTCGGGCGGGCCGCCGAGGACGTCGGCCCCTACCAACGTTCTTCCCCGATGCGGTCCTTCCACGCCTTGCTCCCGTGTCGGGTGCTTCCGGAAGGGCCGCGCTCCCGCGCGGCCGAATATTTCTTACGCACTGGATTCTCATTCGCGTCATGCGCATCATGCGTGTATGCGTATCATGGTTGTCGGGATAAGTTCGATGTAATCTGCATTCTCGCGCAGAAATCATCATATTCTTTATTTTCGTGAAATGATCAAAGAAGGGCGGCAGGGTGATTGCTGTTTTCGAGGGCGGCGAAATATTGTGAGATTACGATGCGGAATAATTTCGATGGTGGTGGCGGGGGACGTGAGATTATGGTGCGGAAAAACTCTTGGAATGCGGTGCGGCGGCGGGCGGCGGGCGACGTGGAGTCTTTTGGTCGTAGCCAATACGCTCGCCCGCCGCCCGACAGCTGCCCGCCGCCCGACAGCCGCCCGCCGCCCGACAGCTGCCCGCCGCCCGACAGCCGCCCGCCGACCGCTCGCCGACCGCGTGTGGACGCCTCCCGTCCGCTCCGAGTTTCCCCCATTTTCCCCTTGCGCGGGGGGCGTCTCGTGTGGTAGACTGTTGACGGAAATTCAGGAAGGCTTTGTCGGTTCTGCCGATGGGGTCTTCGGAAGTCGATGCCGATTGAGGTCTTTCCGGAAGCGCGATAGCGGGCGATCATCGTAATTCATCAACAATTACGGCTCTTCTGCTGACAGACGAGGATACGTTCGGGCCGTTGAGGGAATGACGGAGAGAGGCGACGACGTTTTTTACGAGGCGCGGCAACGCGCGTCGCCGCCGCAAGGCGAGGAGACCGGGCACGGGAGACCGTGCCCGGTTTCTGCGTCCTGTGGCTTGCCGAGGCGGGGAGCGTGTGGAGGCCTTCGCGTCGGACGGGAAGATCCGCTGGTCCCTGCGGCTTGCCGAGGCGGGGGGGCGTGTGGTAGAATGCGCGCATGGACAAGTCGATGCAGGCGTTTCTCGAACAGGTGGCGGAGGTGCTGGAGGTGCCCGAGGTGAAGCCGGGCGATGCCTTCCGCGCCGTTCCGCTGTGGGGGTCGCTCACGGGGTTCGCGCTCGCGGTGATGCTGGAGCAGCGCTATGGGCGGCCGGTCGCGGCGGGGGACTTCGCGCGGCTGGAGACGGTCGCCGACCTGGCCGCGTTCGCCGGGGTGACGGCGTGAGCGGGTCCTGCACGGTCGTGACCGGGGCCTCGGGCGGCATCGGCGAGGCCGTCGCGCGGCGGCTCGTCGCGCGCGGGGAGCCGGTCCTTGCCGTCGCGCGCCGCGCGGACCGCCTGCGCGCCCTGTGCGCCGGCGCGCCGCACGCGCGCTTCGCGGCCCTCGACCTGGAACGCGCGGGCGCCGTCGAGGCGGTGGCGCGGGCGGTGAAGGAGAACTTCGGCGCGGTGCGCGGGTTCGTCCACTGCGCGGGCTTCAACCGGCTCGCGCCCCTGTCGCTCGTGGAGACCGATGTGGCGCAGCGGCTCTACGCGCTCCACGTCCTCTTCCCGATGCGCTTCATGGGCTGGCTCGGCAAGGCGCCGCACCATGTCGCGGGCGCCGCCTGCGTGCTTGTCTCGTCCCTCGCCTGCCGCATGGGCGCGGCGGGGAACGGCGCGTATGCGGCGGCGAAGGGCGCGGTGGAGGCGCTCGTGCGGTCCGCCGCCGCCGAGCTCGCCGCGCGCGGCGTGCGCGTGAACGCGGTGGCGCCGGGCTTCGTGGAGACGGCCCTGGCGGCGGAGACGTGGCGGGCGCTGGGCATGGCGCCGGAGCGGATTGCGGCGGAGCGGGCGCGCTGCCCGCTTGGGTTCGGCACGGCGGAACAGGTGGCGGACGCGATCGACTTCCTCCTGGGGGCGGCGTCCTCCTGGATCACGGGGCAGTGCCTCGTCGCGGACGGGGGGCGCAGCCTCGCATGAAGCGGCATCTCGTCATCGTCGGCGCGGGGGGCTTCGGACGCGAGCTCTACGGCATCGCGCGCGAATCCGTGGGCTTCGGCACGGACTTCGACGTGAAGGGGTTCCTCGACGCGCGCGCGGACGCGCTGGCGGGGTTCGTCGGCTACCCGCCCGTCGTCGGCTCGCCCGCCGACTACGCGCCCGCGCCGGACGACGTGTTCATCACGGCCCTTGGGGACATTGCCGCGCGGCGGCGCTGCGCGGACGCGCTCGCGGCGCGCGGGGCGCGGTTCATTTCGCTCGTCCACCGATCGGCGTCGCTCGGACCCAACGTCCGCGTCGGCGCCGGCGCGCTCGTCGCGCAGAACGCCGTCGTCTCGGTGGACGCCGCGGTGGGGCGCCATGCCTGCATCTTCCAGAACACGGTCGTGGGGCACGACGCGCGCGTGGGCGACTTCGCGCACGTCTACGCGCTCTGCGCGCTCGGCGGCGGCGTGGCGCTCGGCGAGGGCGCGGTCGTCTATCCCGGCGCGCGGATCGTGCCGCGCCGCACCGTCGGCGCGGGCGCGGTCGTGGGCATCGGCGCGGTCGTGCTCGTGAACGTGCGCCCGGGCGAGACGGTGTTCGGAAATCCGGCGAAGCCGGCCATGGAGGTGAAATGAGACGGCATTGGTTCTTCGACTTCGACGGGACGCTCTGCGACACGGAGGCGGACATCAAGCGCGCGTGGCGGGCGGCGCTGCGGGCGCTGGGGCGCGACTGCCCGCAGTTCGACGCGGTCTACCGGACGGGCCCCACGCTCGACCAGGTGACGTACATGCTCTTCGACGACGCGACGCCGGAGCTGGTGGAGCAGATCCGCGCGCGCTTTGCCGTCTGCTACGACCAGGGCGGCTTCCCCGAGACGAAGCCGTACCCCTGGGTACACGCCTGGCTTGCGTCGCTCAAGGCGGAGGGCTGCCGCCTCTACGTCGCGACGAACAAGCGCCATGCGCCGATGGGCGCGCTCATGCGCAAGATGGGGTGGGACGGCCTCTTCGACGGGTGCTATGCCTTCGACATGTACGCGGGGGAGAAGCTGACGAAGGCGGCGCTGCTCGGGCGCGCCATCGCCGAACGCGGCATCGACCCGGCGGACGCCGTGATGGTGGGCGACACGCGCGGCGACGTGGAGGCGGGGAAGGCGGCGGGGCTCTACACGATCGGCTGCACGTGGGGCTACGGCACGCGCGCGGAACTGGAGGGCGCGGATGAACGGCGCGACGCCCCCTGAGCCGCTGCCCGTGGGCGACCTCGCGCGGGAGCGGACGCGCCTCGCGCGCGACCGCGCGATGCGGCGCCGGTTCGCGGACCACCTCGTCCCGGGGCTGCCCGTGGATGGCGACGCGCCGGAGATGCGCGTCAAGACGCCGCGCATGGGGGCGCTGCTGGGGGCGCTCGTGGCGGAGCTCACGCACGTCCACGAGCCGTTCTTCGACGCCGTCTGCGACAGCTGGCCCCGCCTTTTCCCCGGCTTCCCCGCGAAGCCGGGGCGCTGGCAGGACGGGCGCCTCTTCCTCTACGTGCGCACGTCGGGGCAGGTCTTCTCCCTGCGCGCGAAGCTGCCGAAGGTGAAGAGGGCGCTTGCGGCGCTGCCGGGCGCGCCGAAGCGGTTCTCGGTGCATCTGGAGATCCACTAGGCGGCGGCGCGCCGATTTTGCTATAATGGCGCGCATGAAGAACTGCATTGCGGCATGCCTTGTGGCGGCGGCGCTCGCCTGCGCCGGCGCGAACGATCCCGCCGACTACAAGAAGACGGTCCAGCGGCGCGTGGCGCCGGTGGCGGTGAAGGGCCTGGCGGCGGGCGGCAGCCTTGCCGACTTCGGTCAGGAGGCGTTCGGCTTCCTGGAGTTCACGCCCCCGAAGGGGACAAGGGGGGCCTACGAGGTATGGCTGGGCGAGCTCGTGACGCCGGAGGGGGGCGTGAACCGGAAGTCGGGGGCGACAATCCGGGCGGTGCGCGTGGCGGGGGCGATCGAGGCGGACGGGGTCCACCGCGTGCCGCTGCCGCCGGACGCGCGCAACACGTCCGGCGGACGCGAGGGCGGGGCGGTGCCGATTCCGCCCGAGCACGGCGTCGTGTTGCCGTTCCGCTACGCCGAGGTCGTCCGCGCGCCGTTCCCGGTGACGAAGGAGACGGTGCGGATGGTGGCGGTCGAGTACCCGATCGACATGTCCGCCTCCGCGTTTACGTGCGACAACGCGGACCTCGTGAAGGTCTACGACTTCTGCAAGGAATCCATCCGCGCGACCTCCTTCGCGGGGCTCTACGTGGACGGCGACCGCGAGCGCATCCCCTACGAGGCGGACGCCTACCTGAACCAGCTCGGCGACTACGCGGTCCACCCCGACCCCTCGCTCGCCCGCGCGAGTTTCGTCTACCTCATGGCGCACCCCACCTGGCCGACCGAGTGGCAGCAGCACATGGTCAAGATGGCGTGGGCGGACTGGATGTGGACGGGCGACACGCGCGCGCTCGCGCAGTTCTACGGCCAGCTGAAAAACGAAAAGCTGCTCACGCGCTTCCGCCGCGCGGACGGCCTCCTCCGCACGGGCGGGGAGCGCCTGCCCCGCGCCCTCACGAACGCCTGCGGCGCGGCGGACATCGTGGACTGGCCGCCGCGCGAGCGGGACGGCTTTGTCTTCCGGGACGTGAACGCCGTCGTCAACGCCTTCCACTACCGCAACCTGCTGGAGATGGCGGACATCGCGCGCGCGCTCGGCAAGGCGGCGGACGCGGCCGCCTTCGCCGCCGACGCCCGCACCGTCCACGCCGCCTTCCAGAAGGCCTTCTTCGACCCTGCGCGCCGCGTCTACCGCGACGGCGAAGGGACGGACCACGCCTCCCTCCACGCGAACGCGGCCGCGCTCGCGTTCGGCCTCGTGCCGCGCGCCCACCGCCGGGACGTGGTGGCGTTCTGCGCGTCGCGCGGGATGGCGTGCAGCGTCTACTTCGCGCAGTACCTGCTGGAGGCGCTGTTCGAGGGCGGGCGGGCCGACCTCGCGATCGGCCTGATGACGGCGAAGGGCGACCGGTCCTGGCTGGGGATGCTCGACCAGGGGGCGACGATCACGATGGAGGCCTGGGCGCCGAAGTACAAGCCGAACCTCGACCTGAACCACGCCTGGGGGGCCGCGCCGATCAACATCGTCTCGCGCTACGTCCTCGGCGTGACGCCGCTGGAGCCGGGGTTCGCGAAGATCCGCATCGCGCCGCAGATCGGGAGCCTGAAGCGCGTCGCGGGCACGGTGCCGACGGTGAAGGGACCCGTGAAGGTGAGCGTCGCGGGCGGCGAGGCGCTGGCCGTCGAGACGCCGGCGCCGGCGCGGATCGCGTTCGCGGGGCAGGTGCGGGACGTCCCGGCGGGGCGGCACGTGGTGCGCCCCTGAGGGACGCGGCTTCCTGCGGCCGCGTTCGGCCACGTGGCGGAAGCCCGCCGGAAATGCTATACTTTCCCGCCAGTTGAACGAGAGGATTTTGAATGCGCGCACAGATCATCGATGGAAAGAAGCTCGCGGCGGAGACGCGCGCGGAGATCGCGGCGGGGGTCGCCGCCCTGAAGGCCGAGAAGGGCGTCACGCCCGGGCTCGCCGTCGTCCTCGTGGGGGACGACCCCGCCTCGGTCAGCTACGTGACGGCGAAGGAGAAGGCCTGCCGCGAGGCGGGCATGTACTCGCGCGAGATCCGCCTGCCGGCGGAGACGCCCGAGCAGGTTGTCGTGGACGCGGTGAAGGCGCTCAACGCCGACCCCGCCATCCACGGCATCCTCGTGCAGCTGCCGCTCCCGAAGGGCGTTTCCGAGAAGAAGGTCGTCGACGCGATCGCCGCCGGGAAGGACGTGGACGGCTTCACGCCCGTGAACGTGGGGCGGATGCTCATCGGCGAGGACTGCTTCCTGCCCTGCACGCCGCATGGCATCGTCAAGCTCATCGAGGCGGCGGGGATGGACATCGCGGGGAAGCACGCCGTCGTGATCGGCCGCTCGAACATCGTCGGCAAGCCCGTCGCCGCGCTCCTCGCCCGCAAGGGGCCGCACGCGAACGCGACCGTCACGCTCTGCCACACCGGCACGCCCGACGTTTCGGCCTACACGAAGACGGCGGACGTGGTGGTGGTGGCCGCCGGTCGCCCCGGCACGCTCACGGGCGACATGCTCAAGCCCGGCGCCGTCGTCATCGACGTGGGCGTGAACCGCGTCCCCGACGCGACGAAGCCGAAGGGGTACCGCCTGTGCGGCGACGCGGACTTCGCGTCCTGCGCCGAGGTCGCCTCCGCCATCACGCCCGTCCCCGGCGGGGTCGGGCCCATGACCATCACGATGCTCCTGTGGAACACGCTCGAAAGTGCAAGGAAGGCCTGACAGCATGAAGATCCTCGGCGATCCCCTTTTCGCGAAGAACCCCGACGGCACGCTGAAGTCCCGCATCGGCACGCTCTTCTTCCGCACGCCCGGCCTCGTCACGTGCCGCGGCGTCCACGCCATGCAGCGCATCGCCTGGACGAACGAGCTGAACCGCCTGCGCGCGGAGGCCGGCGAGCCCGCGCTCACGGAGGGCGAGGCGATGGCCGAGTGGACCGACTCGGCCGACCTGCTCTTCACGGGCGACTACGTGCTCATCCGCCCCGACCCGAGCCGCATGGACCTTGCGATCAAGGCGGACGAAGTGCTCCAGGCGCTCGTCTCGAAGCGGCGCATCCGCTTCCTCAACACGAGCTCCGCGAAGGTGCGCGACGCCCTGCGCGCGCGCGGCGAGAACTGGCGCATGGCGCGCCCCGCGCAGAGCGCCGAGGACATCGTGCGCGCGATCGAGGCCGCCCGCGTCGCGATCGCCCACGAGCCCGTCTACTTCTACAACGGCAACACGGGCACGCGCTGGCTCACGGTGGGCGCCTTCGCGCGCATCGACGCCCTGGCGCCGGCGGCCTACCGCGCGCAGGTCGCCGAGATCGTGCATGGCCTCGCGGCGCGCAACCGCCTCGGCCAGAGCGAAGTCGCGCTCTTCCCGCCGTCCCTCGACGCCGACGTGACGGCGGCCTTCCGGGCCGTGCAGCCGGACGCGCTGGACGACGCGGCCCTGCGCGCGGCGGTGGACGCGGTGGTGGTGAAGTGGCGCATGGCCCTGCCCCCGCCCCTCCGAGAGGAGACGACGGAGAACTTCGCCTGGCGCGCCGAGATGGACGCCGCGCTCGCGCGCGTCCCCAACGAGACCGAGGTCGGCGACAAGGACCTCATCCAGGGCATCTCGCCCGAGTTCTTCCGCCAGATCGAATGGCTGCCCGGCGGGCGCATCGAGAAGGGCGAGCTCATCTTCGACTCGCTCTACGACGAGGCCTTCCGCACGCAGGACCCCGAGCTGCTGGCGTTCTGCAGCCTGCGCGTCCGCTCGATCCTCTTCAACGCGGTGCGCCTCTTCGGGACGATCGAGTACGTCAACATCGGCCGCATCTCCCGCTCGCTCGCGCGCCACCCCGTCGCCGGCGCGCACCGGGGCGGCGTCTACATCATGCAGACGAAGATGGCCGAGGCGGACGCGCCGCGCCTCCACATCATCCGCTTCCAGAAGTGGGGCATCGCCGAGCACCTCGACGAGGGCAAGGACCTGCTGCGCGCCATCCTGGAGGCGGACGAGTACGCCGACTACATCCTCGACCGCCGCCTCGCCTGCCGCCAGCTCGGCATGAACCTGCCGGCGAAGCTCGGCATGGGCCACGTCGCCGAGAAGTACACGGCGCGCAACCAGTACCAGGGCACGACCGTGCGCGCCGCCTACTTCGTGCGCGCCTACGTGCCCGGCACGGCGTCCGACAAGATCCCGCCCGAGCGCTTCCGCAACCCCGCCTTCGCGAAGGCCTTCGCCTACCTGATGGGCGAGGCGGCCGCGCGCGACCTCGTCGTCGGCCGCGCCGCGACGGAGACGGGCGAGGCGATGTTCGACGCGAACTTCGAGGTCGTGCAGTGCGGCCCGGACGGCCTGCCCCACAGCATCGTCGTGACGGACCACGCGGGCTCGTTCGTCAAGTACCAGGAGCCCCTGGAGGCGCTGGCCGCCCCCTACGCGCGCGCCGTCCTGTGCCGCGAGCGCTTCGTCGTCGACTTCGCGGACTTCGCGCGCGTCTACGTGCTTGCCTTCGAGCGCGCGCTCGCCGCGACGCAGGCCGCCTACCGCGAGCGCCGCCGCGCCTTCGACGAGCTCTTCCTCCACCGCCCCTACGACGAGGCCGGCAGCGGCGCCTACCGCTGGGCCTGCATCCTCAAGCGCCTCGACGCCTGCGACCCGCACGCCGTCGCGGACGCGCTCAAGAAGGCCATCCAGTCGCAGGCGTAGGCGATGCGCCGCTACATCGCAAGGCGCCTCCTGGAGCTGGTTCCGACGACGTTCGGAATCCTCGTCCTGACGTTCGTCCTCTTCCACGTCGTGGGCGGCTCGCCCGCCCTCGCCGTCCTCGGCAAGAACGCGACGAAGGAGTCCATCGCCGCGTTCAACGCGCGCTACGGCTACGACAAGCCGCTCCTCGTCAACACGGCGAAGGGGGCCTCGCCCTTCGATTCGCAGTTCTGCCATTTCGTCGCGAACCTCGCCAAGGGCGACTTCGGCGTCTCGACGCAGTACGACGAGCCGGTGGCGGACATCCTCGCGCGCGGCGTGGGGCCGTCGCTCTCCCTGACCGTGCCGATCCTCGTGGGGGGGACGGCCGCCGCCCTCTCCCTCGCGCTCCTCTGCGCCGCGTTCCGGGGGGGCGCCCTCGACCGCGCCGTGCTGGTCGGCTCCACCGTCCTCATGAGCGTCAACTACGTCGTGTGGGTCCTGGCGGGGCAGTTCTTCCTCGCGTTCAAGGCGGGGCTCTTCCCCATCTGGGGCTACGCGGGCTGGACGTACCTCGCGCTGCCCGTCGTGATCGGCGTCGTCTCGGGGCTTGGCGTGGACGTGCGGTTCTTCCGCACGGCGATCCTCGACGAGATCTACAGGCCCTACGTGCGCACGGCCCGCGCGAAGGGGCTTTCCGGCGCGGCGGTCCTCGTGAGGCACGTGCTGCGCAACTCGCTCATCCCGATCGTCACCTACGTCTCCCTCGCGATCCCCTACCTCTTCACGGGCTCGCTGCTCCTCGAAAGCTTCTTCGGCATCCCGGGGCTCGGCAGCGTCTCCCTCAACGCCATCCACTCCGCCGACATGGCCGTGGTGCGGGCCGTCGTCGTCCTCGGCGCGCTCCTCTACCAGGGCGTCAACCTCGCGACCGACCTCTGCTACGCGGCCCTCGACCCGCGCGTGCGGCTGGGGTGAGACTTTCATAACGAATGGAGAACGAACGATGAACAAGACACTGCTGGCCGCCTCGGCTTCGGGCCTCCTGGCCCTCTCGTCCCTCGCGGGCACGGCGACCGTCAAGATGAACCCCGGCGAGAACTGGTGGGGCGCGGCGAACTTCTTCGGCACGAAGATGCCGTTCACGGAGAAGACCGACCTGCGCATCGACCTGAGGCGGGACAACTACCACAACCAGTGCGCCTCCCTCCTCGTCTCGGACCAGGGGCGCGTCGTGTGGGCGGACGCCCAGGCGCTCTTCACGCTGAAGGGCGGCACGATCGCCGTCGAGGCCGCCTCAGACGTCGTCGTCGCGAAGGCCGGCGCCTCCCTCCCCGAAGCCTACCGCCACGCGATGCGCACGTGGTTCCCCGCGAGCGGCAGGATGCCCGACCCGCTCTTCTTCAGCGCGCCGCAGATCAACACGTGGATCGAGCTCACCTACCACCAGAACGAGAAGGACGTGCTCGCCTACGCGCAGTCCATGCTCGACAACGGCGTCCCCGCCGGCGTCCTCATGATCGACGACACCTGGCAGGCCGGCTACGGCGACTGGCGCTTCGAGCCCACGCGCTTCCGCGACCCGAAGGGCATGATGGACCGGCTCCACGCGATGGGCTACAAGGTGATGCTCTGGATGTGCCCCTACGTGGGCATGGACCTCCCGGCCTTCCGCCGGATCGCCTGGGGCACGAACCCCGACGACGTGAAGGGCTATCCCGTGAAGGGCGGCTTCCTCGCCGAGAAGGGGAGGCGCCCCGCCGCCAACGGCCGCGTCGCGGCGAAGCCCTGCATGTGGTGGAACGGCATCAGCGCGTTCCTCGACTTCTCGCACCCGAACGCGAACGCCTGGTTCACGGAGACGCTGGACGGCCTCGTGCGCGACTACGGCGTGGACGGCTTCAAGCTCGACGGCGCCGACCTCACGGCCTACGACCTGGGCGCCTGCGAGGCGCTGGACCCCAAGGCGACGAACGGCTCGCTCAACAACGGCTACGCCGCCTACGCGCTCAAGTACCCGTTCTGCGAGATCCGCAACCTCTGGCGCCTCCAGCAGATGCCCGTCGTCGTGCGCCTCCACGACAAGCCCCACACCTGGGAGGCCCTGCGCCGCATCACGGCCGACATGATCGCCGCCGGCCTCATCGGCCAGCCGTTCATCTGCCCGGACATGGTGGGCGGCGGCGAGTGGACGACGTTCATCCCCGGCTCCCCCTTCGAGCCCGACCTCTTCGTGCGCAGCGCGCAGATCCACGCCCTCTGCCCGATGATGCAGTTCTCCGCCTCCCCCTGGCGCGTCCTCGACGCCGAACGCCAGAAGATCGTGCGCGACGCGGTCGCCCTGCGCCAGAAGTTCGCGCCGCTCTTCGTCGCGCTCGCGCGGAAGGCCGCCTCGGACGGCGAGCCGATCCTCCGCAGCCTCGAATACAACTACCCGAACCAGGGCTACGCCGCCGTCATCGACCAGTTCATGATGGGGACGGACCTCCTCGTCGCGCCGCAGATGGACAAGGGCGCCGCCGCGCGCACGGTCGTCGTGCCGCCCGGCGCCTGGACGGCGGACGACGGCACGACCGTCGTCGGGCCGAAGACCCTCACGGTCGAGACGCCCCTCTCCCGCCTCCCCCACTTCGTCCGCGCCAAGTAGATGGCGTCCGCCTGGACACTCTTCCGGCGCCTGAAGCCGGCCGGCCGGCTCTGCCTCCTCGTCATCGCGGCGTATTTCGCGCTCGCGCTGTACGGGGAGGTGCAGTACCGCGTCGCACGGGCGCGGGACGTCACGCCCGCCTACAATGTCGTCCGCGAGGACTGCCGCTACCTCCCGCCCCTCGCGCGCGCGGCGCCCAAGGGGGGGACGGAGGGCGCGCGCGTCTTCCTCCTCGGCACGGACAACCTCGGGCGCGATGTCGCGGCGCGCCTCGTGCAGGGCGCGCGCATTGCCTTCCACGTGGGCATCATGACCTCGCTCATTGCGATTCCGCTCGGCGTCTTCCTCGGCCTCCTCGGCGGCTACTTCGGCGGGAAGGTCGATTCGGCCGTCGTCTGGCTCTGCGCGACGGTGGCGTCCATGCCGGGGCTTCTCTTCATCCTCGCGATCTCCCTCGTCGTCGGGCAGGGCCTGCTCGGCATCTACCTCGGCATTGGCCTCACGACGTGGGTGGGCGTGTGCCGCACGATCCGCGCGGAGGTGATGAAGCACCGCAGCCGGGCCTACGTGCAGGCCGCGCGCGTCCTGGGGTATTCGCATCTGCGGATCATGTTCCGCCACATCCTGCCGAACGTCGCGCACATCATCCTCATCCAGTTCTCGATCCGCTTCCCGGGAGCGGTCGCGACGGAGGTGTTCATCTCGTTCCTCGGCATCGGCGTGCAGGGCGAGCCGAGCTGGGGCATCATGATCAACAACGCCCGCCTCCGCCTCTGGCAGGGCATCTGGTGGGAAATGACGTTCGTCACGCTCGCGATCTTCACGCTCGTCCTCGTCTTCAACCACCTCGCGGACGAACTGCGCGACCTGCTCGACCCCGCCCTCCGCAACGAAAGGACCTAGCAGAAGATGAAGAAGGTGTTTTGCAGGAAGGCGTCTTGCGGCCTGGGCGCGGCGGTGCTTCTCTCCCTGTCCCTGACAGCGGGGACGTGCGGCCCCTCGTCCTGGTCGGTCGACCGCGGCGGCGTCACGGCGACGTTCGGCGGCGCGACGGTCCATGCGGCGAACGCCGTACCGGCGACGGTGCTGGACCGGACGGACGACCGCGTGGAACTGGAGCTTGCGACGGCGGACGGCCCGGTGCGGGCCGTCTGGGCGCGCGATGCGGAAGGGGCGCTCACGCTGTCCCTTTCGGCGCCCGCCGACCGGCGGATGACCCGTCTGCTCGACTACCCCGCCGGCTGGGAGACGCATGCGGGCGACGATCTGGTCCTGCCGTTCGGCGAGGGCGTCTCCTACCCCGTGGCGGACCGTGCCGTGCGCTTCAACGGCGCGCGCTACGACTTCGCCAACGGCATGCGCGCCGCGATGGGGTTCTTCGGTGTCGGGCGCGGCGGCGTCTTCGCGATGACGGGAGTGGAGAACGGCCTCGACGCCGCGCTCGTCTGCCGGACGAACGTGCCGTACCGGGCCGGCGTCGCCTGGCGTCCCGCCGCGGGGCGGTGGGGATACGACCGGCGGCTGCGCTTCTTCTTCGGCACGTCCCTCGGGGCCGTCGCGGCGCCCTACCGCGCCTGGCGCGAACGGCAGGGGCGCGTGCGCACGCTCGCCGAAAAGGCGAAGGCGAATCCGCGCCTCCTCGACTTCCCCGGCACGGCCGACTTCTGGCTGTGGGACGACAACAACCAGAACCGCCTCTACAACTGGCCGCTCGTGAAGGAGTCCGCGCCGTACGACGTGCCGCGCATCGCGGCCGAAATGAAGGCGCTGGGGCTCGACCGCGTGCTCCTGAACGCCTTCGAGGGCCTTTCGGCGGCGGACTGCGCCGCGCTCGCGAAGCTCGGCTACCTTTCGGGCACCTACGACTGCCTGCGCGACATCTTCCATCCCGGCCTGCTGTCCGTGGCGAATCCCTCGAACTTCGTGCGCGCCGCGCGCTTCCTGCCGCTTGCGGACCGCGTTGCGCGCGTGAACGCGGACGGTTCCTTCGCGCGCGCCTGGAGCATCCCCGACCGGGCCGGGAACATGCATCCGATGCACGCCCTCTGCGACATGCTCGCCCCCGAGATGTGCAGGGCCCTGATTGCGCCCGAAGTCGCGGCGCGCGGCTACACGTCGCGCCTCATGGACGTCCAGGCGGCGGGCGGCCCCGTGCCGTGCTTCTCCGCGTCGCACCCCGGCACGGCGGCCCAGGCGCTGGAGGCCCTGCGAACCGAGCACCGCTACCTTTCGGACGACCTTGGGCTCGTCGTGGGCGTGGAGGTCGGCAGCGAACTGCTCGTCGACGCCTTCCACTATTCCGAAGGGCTCACGAGCTGTCCGCACGAGTTCCGCAAGGCGCTCTGCTGGCGCTACAAGGACCGTGCGCTCTACGGCGACGAGATTCCCGAGGCGACGCGCACGCTCCTCCACAACCCCAAGTACCGCATCCCGCTCTGGGAGCTCGTCTACCACGACTGCACCGTGAGCTACTGGTATTGGGCCGACTCCACGCTTATGTACCCGCAGCTCGCGCCGTTGAAGGATGCGTTCTGCCGTCTCTGGGGATTGCCGCCGATCTATTCGATGAACGTCGCGACCTGGAACAGGCTCAAGCACGATGTGGCGGCCTCCTACCGGCGCGCCGTGCCGTCGGCCCGTGCGACGATGTTCAGCCGCATGGTGGCGTTCGAGTACCTGACGCCCGACCGCCTCGTGCAGCGCACGACCTTCGCGAACGGCCATGTCGAAACCGTCGATTTCCGCAAACACTACGCGGACGTCATCGCCGTCTCCCCCGGAAACCCATAACATCGGTAAGCCATGAGGAGATTCCGAGATAAGCCGTAAATTTGTTTTCTGCTACCGTTGTCCCTCCAAATTTATCGGTTAAGCATTCGCGCCACATTCACCCTCCTAGACCGGCCGCTATTTGATTGGGCACTTGTTTTCACGATACCTCTTTCAACTGCGTCTATTGCTTCGGCAATTAATTGTGTCGATTTCGTTGGGAGGGCGGCTGTCCCCAGCCGCCGTATTTGCGGCGCGTGAGGACACGCG
>CAVEVC010000088.1:0-19335 GCA_963618935.1 Clostridiales bacterium CCNA10
ATCTCGTTGCGGAACTGCCGCTGGGCCTGCTTCACCTCCTGCGAGCCCTCCATCTCCTTGTATTCGCGCTTCACCTCGTCCTTCGTCATCATCATCTGCTTGAGGAAGTTCCGCTGCTGGAAGAGCCGGTCCACGATGGCGATCACGACGTAGCCGAAGACCGTGTAGACGGCGAGGTTCTTGAGGATCGTGCGCAGCGCCGGGAACACGTCGTCCAGCGTGCCGTAGCACATCGGCAGCAGCACGGGGACGGAATTGGCGACGATCTTGTAGATCAGGTAGCCGAGGAACGTCACCTTCACGATGTTCTTGAAGAACTCGAAGAGGTTCTTCATGCTGAAGATCTTCTTGGCCCCCTCGGCGGGGTTGACCTTCTTGAGGTCGGGCTTCAGGGGCTCGAAGGAGAAGACGAAGCCGATCTGCACGGCGTTGGCGACGAGGGCCGTGGCGGCGGCGACCAGGACGAAGATGAAGGAGTGCTTGAAGACCGTGATGACCGCGATCTTGCCAGCCTCGCGCAGCGCGAAGGCGTCGTTCTCCCCCACGCGCAGGCCGATGAAGCGCAGCAGGTTCGAGAGGTCGTCCGTCAGCGCAATGCCGAGCGCGCCGAGAATCGAGAGGAGCACGAGGAGAATCGCCGTCGAGACGCAGTCCTTCGAATTGCACACCTGCCCCTTCTGCCGCGCGTCGCGCAGCTTCTTGGGTGTGGGCATTTCCGTCTTTTCGCCGCCTTCGGCCATGTCTCGGTTCTCGCTGGACCGCCTCTGCGCACATCTGCGGCGCGGCTACCACGTCATGCGCGTGGGCACGCCGGCGGCGTGCAGGGCGTCCTTGATCTGGGCGATCGTGTAGTCGCCGAAGTGGATCATGCCCGCGACGATGGCCGCGTCGGCCTCCGCCTCGCGGAAGGCCGCCACGAGGTGCTCGGGGCGACCGGCGCCGCCGGAGGCGACGACGGGCACGGGGACAGCCTCGGCGATGCGCCGCGTGAGGTCGAGCGCGAAGCCGTCGCGCGTCCCGTCCGCGTCGACGGAGTTGACGACGATCTCGCCGGCGCCGAGGCCGGCCGCGCGCTTCGCCCACTCCACGGCGTCCAGGCCCGTGAACTCGCGGAAGCCGCGCGTCGTGATCTCGTAGCCGCTCGGGCAGCGCGCGCTCCGCACGGGGTCCATGCCGAGGACGATGCACTGCGCGCCGAACGCCTTCGCGCCGTCGGCGACGATCTGCGGGTTCCGCACGGCGAGGGAGTTGACGGAGACCTTCTCCGCGCCCGCGAGGATCACGCGCTCCATGTCCGCCAGGGACGAAACGCCCCCGCCCACGGCGAACGGGATCCGCACCGCGCGCGCCACGGCCTCGACCATGCCGAGGTCGATCGGGCGGCGCTCGGCGGACGCCGTGATGTCGTAGAACACGAGCTCGTCCGCCCCGCCCTCCGAGTAGGCGACGGCCATCTCCACCGGGTCGCCGAGGTCGACGTTGTTCTTGAACTTCACGCCCTTCGTGACGCGCCCGCTGCGCACGTCGAGGCAGGGGATCACGCGCTTCGTCAGCATGACAGGAACTCCTTCAGCAGCGCCAGGCCCACGCGCCCCGACTTCTCGGGGTGGAACTGGCAGGCGAGGAGCGCCCCCTTCGCGACGGCGCTCGTGAACGTGACGCCCGCGTAGTCCGTCGTCCCGACCGTGCAGGGCCCCAGCTCGGCGTAGTAGGAGTGGACGAAATAGTATTCGGCGTCCTCGCCCTGCGCGGCGCCCGCGCGGCGGACCTGGTTCCAGCCGATCTCCGGCACCTTGCAGCCCGCGACGTCGGGGAAGCGCCGCACGCGCCCCGGCAGGATGCCGAGCGTGTCCACGCCGCCGTCCTCCTCGGAATGCTCGAAGAGGATCTGCATTCCCAGGCAGATGCCCAGGAACGGCCGCCCGGAGGCCGCCGCCCCGCGCACCGCCTCCTCCAGCCCCAGCGCGCGCAGGTTCGCCATCGCGCTCCCCGCCGCGCCGACGCCCGGAAAGACGACCCGTTCCGCCGCGCGGATCGCCGCCGGGTCGCGCGTCACCTGAGCCTCGACGCCCAGCGCCGCGAACGCATTGCGCACGCTCGTCAGGTTTCCGGCCTTGTAGTCGACGATTGCCAACATAGTCTTGTGTCCCGTCTGTCCGCACAGGATCCCCATCGTCAGGGGAGGGGCTTCCAAGCGGGCATTTCCCGAAGGAGCCAGGCGCCGGGCTTCAGCCTGAAGTCGCCGTGCGCGGCGTCGACGAAGCCCGCGTCGAACGGCCGTTCGGGCGTGCCGTTGACGATGCGGAACCCGGCGGCGATGCGCGGGTCGGGCTTCGCGGTCTGCACGCCGTTCGTGCCGACGGTGTTGATCACGAGGTTGCCCGCGATCGGCGCCATGCGCGCGAGGCACTCGCTCGCCTTGCCGTCCAGCGCGAGCAGCTGCCGGCGGCAGTCGATGAAGACGTTGTTCTCCACGGGGTTGTAGAGCGGCTCGCGCGGATGGTCCTGCATGATCTTCGCGAGGAGCGGGTACTTCGCCGCCCAGACGCCGTTCGTGTAGTCGAACTTCTTCGCCTTCTCCTCCAGCAGCCAGGAGCCGCCGCCGTGCTCGCGGGAGTTCCAGTGCTTCCACGTCATGCCGCGGCAGTCGATGGAGAGGCCGATCTGGCAGCGCGAGAAGACGTTGTTGCGGACGGGATGCTCGCGGCCGCCGCCCACCATGATGCCGCGCGCGACGTTGTGGAAGACGTTGCCGTAGACGGCGTCGCCGCAGTCGCAGTCGTCGAAGTAGAAGCCCATCGTGTTGGCGTGGTCGCCCTCCGCGCCAAGGTCGTGCGTGTAGTTGTAGCGCAGCACGTTGCCCATCGTCGTCCAGTCGCGCCCCGTGTAGTAGGCGCCGGCGTCGCCCGTCTCCAAGAGGACGCGGTAGACCTCGTTGAACTCGAAGAGGTGCTCGTTGCCGCCGTAGAGGACGGCCGAGTGCGGCGCGTCGTGCATCTTGTTGCGGCGCAGGGTCACGCCGCAGCCGTTCACGCCGATGGCGGGCGCGTAGGTGCGCTTGAAGAGCGCCCAGTCGTGGATGTGGCAGCCCTCCACCAGCGTCCCGGCCTTCGTGAGCGTGCGGCGGTCGCCGCCGTTGACGTTGATGCCGGCGCGGCCCACGTCGCAGACCTCTGTGCCCCGCACCACGTTGCGGACGCCGTTGACGGAGAGGCCCGTGCCGCCCAGGTTCGCGATGCGGCAGTCCTCGACGCGCAGGTCCGCGCCGCGCAGCACGACGCCGTCCCCGTAGCTGCACTCGAACGCCAGGCGCTCGAAGCGCAGATGGCGCACGTCCGTCGCGCGCAGGATCGGCTCGGCGGAGAAGGCGAGCGTCGCCGCGTCCTCCTCGCGCGGCGTCCCCGCCGGCGGATAGAGGTAGAGGAGCTTCTTCTCGCGGTCGAGCCACCATTCGCCGGGCGCGTCCAGCTCCTCCAGCAGGTTGAACGCATAGAAGCGGCGGTCCTTGCGCCCCCAGGTGCCGCCCATGATGCCGTAGGGGACGCTCGCGGCGAGGCGGAGGACGTGGTTCGTGCCGTTCTCGGCGCCGTAGCGCGCGGCCCGCACGGAGTGGTTGTCCCAGTCATGCGTCCAGTAGCCGTTCAGCCATACGCCCGCGCCGAAGTCCCAGCGCGCCGCGCGCGGGTTGTCGTAGACGAACGCGCCGGGCGCGCGGGCGTCGCTGCCGCCGGGGTTCTTCTTCACGAGGCCGCCCCGGTCCACCGCCTGCGTGAACGAGGTGAAATCGGCATTGGGCCAGCGCGCGAGCGTGCCCGGGCGCCCCCCCACGAAGAGGAGCGGGGCCGTGGGCGTGCCGCCGAAGGCCGGCGCCATCGCGGGGATCTGCGCGGGCGCGAGGGACGAGACGTCCGCCACGTACACCTTGCCGCGCGCGTCCTCGGGCAGGCGCGCGAGGACGGACGGATCGTCCACCTTCCGGAAGAGCGCCGGCGGCACGCGCACGCCGGCCGTCAGGCGGGCGCGGCCGGCGCCGGCCGTGCGCCACACGGCGGGGGCACCGTCCGTGCCGGAGTCCGCCGCCGTCAGGCGCAGGCCGTTCCCCACGAAGTGGTCGCCCGGCAGGAAGCAGACCTCCACGGCCTCGCCCGGCCGGACGGCGCCGGCCTTCCGCGCCGCGCGCACGCCCTCCACGGCCTCGTGCGCCGTGCGCCACGGCCGCGCCGAGGAGCCGTCGCCCCCCGCCGCCGTCCGGGCATCCACATAGAACGTCGCCGCCGACGCGGACAATGCCGCCGCCACGAACCCCAACGCGAACTGAACGTGTGTTGTCATGCGGGCATTATAGCACATTCGGCGGCGGCGCGCCCGCCGCGACGGCAGCCCGCGCCGTGACCGCGCAGGAGGGACGCGGCGCGCCGCGTCCGCACGCGAAGGGGCGCACGGACCGCCTGCGCGCACGGGAACGCCATCAGAGGCGGAAGAGCGTCAGAGGCGGAAGGCGGCCTCGGCGAGGCCGCGCAGGGTGCCGCGCAGGTAGGCCCAGGCGATGTCCGGCCGGCGGCAGCGCAGGGCGACCGCCCCGTACCAGACGACCGAGAGCGGCGCGAAGACGAGCGCGACCGACAGCACCTGGAGCCGCGAGAAGTGCCGCCGCGCGAAGCGCAGGCGGTTGCGCGCGAAGCAGTAGGTGCGCTGAAGACGCTCGATGCCGAGCTGGCGCAGGCGCGGGACGCACCCCGGCTCAAGAAAGCCGAAGTGCTTCGTCCGCGCCTTCGCCGCGATGAACGCCTCGTAGCCGGCCTCCATCAGCTTCCAGCCGAAGTCCGACTCCTCGTAGATGATCACGAACGACTCCTCGAAGCCGCGCACGCGGTCGAACGCCTCGCGCGTCACCATGAGGGCGTTGGGGCTGTAGGTCGTCGGCCAGTCGATTGGCTCCGGCGGCAGCTGCGCCAGCGGCAGGCTCGGCATCACGTCCTTCGGCTGCGACGTCCAGCGGCTGAAGTCCGAGCCGAGCGTCCAGACGAGGTTGCGGCGGCCGGCCGCCTGGTGGACGGCGAGCGGGGCGACGAGGCCCGCCTTCGGATGGCGCGCGAACGCCGCGAGCAGCTCGGACACGACGTCCGGCTCGACCTCGTTGTCGTCGTCGAGGAAGAAGAGGTAGTCGCCGGTCGCGAGACGCGCGCCGTTGTTGCGGCTCACGGCCAGGGAGCGGTTTGTCTCGTTGCGGATGTAGCGGACGCGCGGGTCGGCGCCGAAGCGCGCGCGGATCCGCGCCCCCGTGTCGTCCGGCGAGCAGTCGTCGACGACGATGACCTCCAGGCGCGGCCAGCCCGTCGCGAGGACGCTCGCCACGCACGCGCAGGCCATCTCGGCGCGGTTGTAGGTCGGGATGACGACGGAGACGTTCGCGTGTGCCGTGTCCAAGGCGCCGCCCTCCTCCTAGGCGCGCGCAAAGGCGCGGTGGGCGATGTCGGTGCGGTGGAAGGCGCCGTCGAAGGCGATCCTGTCCACGCCCGCATAGGCGTTGTCGACGGCCTCGCGCAGGGTTGCGCCCAGGCCCGTGACGGAGAGGACGCGCCCGCCCGCCGTGACGACCCCGCCGTCCACCGCCTTCGTGCCGCAGTGGAAGACGAGCGCGGGGTTGTCCTCCAGCCCCGAAATCGCCTTCCCCTTCCCGTAGCTGCCCGGATAGCCGCCGGAGGCGACGATCACCGTCGCGGCGCAGGCGTCCTTCACGACGACGTCCCCTGGCTTCAGGCAGCCCGTCGCGGCGTGGAGGAGCGCCGTGGCGAAGTCGCCGCCGAGGCGCGGCAGCACGGCCTCCGTCTCGGGGTCGCCGAAGCGGGCGTTGAACTCGACCACGTTCACGGCGGACCCGCTCTTCGCGAGGGGGCCGTGCGGGCGCGCGTGTTCGTCGTTCACCATGAGCCCCGCGTAGAGGACGCCGCGATAGACGATGCCGCGCCGCGCGAGCTCGCGCACGACGGGCATGACGATCTTCTCCTTGATGAGCGGCAGCTTGTCGGCCGTGACCACCGGCGCGGGCGAATAGGCGCCCATGCCGCCCGTGTTCGGGCCCCGGTCGCCGTCGAAGGCGCGCTTGTGGTCCTGCGAGCTCGGCAGCAGCACGGCGTCGTTTCCGTCCACGAGCGCGAGGATCGAACACTCCTCGCCGTGCAGGAACTCCTCGATGAGGACTTCCGCCCCGGCGGCGCCGAACTTGTTCCCCACGAGCATGGCGTCGATCGCGGCCTCGGCCTCGGCCGTCGTCTCGGCGACGACGACGCCCTTCCCGGCCGCAAGGCCGTCCGCCTTGACGACGACGGGAAGCCCGTAGGCGGGCAGGGCCGCCTTGGCGGCGGCCGCGTCGGTGAACGTCTCGGCCCTGCCCGTCGGCACGCCCGCCGCGTCCATGATTTCCTTCGCGAAGCGCTTCGAGCCTTCCAGGCGCGCGCCGGCGGCGACCGGCCCGAACGCCGTGACGCCGGCCGCTTGGAGCGCGTCGACGAGGCCCTTCACGAGCGGCGCCTCGGGGCCAACCACCACGAGGTCGGGGCGGTTCGCCTCGGCCCAGGCGACGACGCCGGCGACGTCCTCCGCGCCGATCGCGAGGTTCGTCGCGAGCGCCGCCGTCCCCGCGTTCCCCGGCGCGCAGAACAGCTCGTGCCCCGCCGCGTCCTGCGCCAGCCGCCACGTGATGGCGTGTTCCCGTCCGCCCGATCCGACAACCAAGATCTTCATGAAGTGCCTCTTTGCCTCAAATTCCATTGCTTCAAGCCGCGCTGCTGAAAGCCGCGCTGTTTGAACCGACAGTATACCAATGTTCGGCCAGGAAGGGAAGAGGGATCGGTCGCGCGGGACGCGTGACCCTACCACATTCGCGTCGGCCTGATAGGGTCGCGCGTCCCGCGCGACCGCACTCTCTGCGCCCTTCGCGTCAAACCCCTTGCGTCCTTTGCGTTAGACCCCTCCTTCTCTCCCTCCAATATCCACGCCAAAAACTCCCGGAACGGCGAGAACGGCGGGTCCGTGACGATGGCGTTCAGCGGGGGGGGGGGGGGGGCTATTCGCATTCGAGGACGACGCGGAAGCCGACGTCGAACACCGTCTGCCACGGCTCGTAGCAGAGGCGGTAGGAGCTCGTGCCGTCGCGCGGGCGCGAGGCGTAGGAGCCGCCGCGCGCCACCTTCTTCGCCTTCGGGTCGCAGGCGTTGCGCCCGTCGCCGTCCACGTAGGGGTACGGCGCGTAGTCCGAGCGCGTCCACTCGCTCGCGTTGCCGTGCATGTCGTAGAGGCCCCAGCGGTTGCAGTTCGCGCGGCCGACGTAGTTCAGGTTGAACCAGTCGTCCACGAAGCGCTCGTCGTGGAGCGGGTAGTTCTGCTCGATGCGGAAGGGATGGCGCCTGCGGATGTTGCCGCCGCCGTCGAAGCCGACGACCTGCCAGCGCGTGTCGCGGTCCGCGAAGTTCGCGAACTTCGAGAAGTCGTCGTCGAGCCCGCCCCACGGGAAGGGCGTGTCGGTGCCCGCGCGCGCGGCCCACTCCCACTGCGCCTCGGTCGGCAGGTTCGCCTTCACGCCGCAGGTCTTCGAGAGCCACTGGCAGAAGCGCATCGCGTCGTGCCAGGCGACGCGCACGACCGGCTGGCGGCGGTGGTTGCCGACGTGGCCGGGGAAGACGTGGTCCTTGCCGAACTCGTCCTGGTAGCGGGAGTCGTGCTCGGGGTCGAAGACGTTGTACTGGTCGTTGCGCACCTCCATCTCGCTGATCCAGAACGGCCTGTCGATGCGCACGACGGCCATCGGGCGCTCGTCGGGGTAGCCCGTCGCGCTGCCCATCACGAACTGCCCGGCGGGGATGCGGCGGAAGGTGAGGGACTGCCCGCCGCCGAGGACGAGCGTCTTCGTCGTCACGGGGGCGACCTCGTGGATCGCGCCGAGCTGCGCGGACGCGCTCCTGAGCGCGTCCATCGGCCAGCCCGCGAGCTTCGGCACGGGGGCGGGCGCGGGCTTCGGCGCCGGGGCGACGGCCTTCACGACGCGCGAGGTGACGAGCGCGCGGTAGGCGTCGTGCTCGGCCTCGGGGTTGTCCGGCACGTTCGCGTAGCGCTTCTGCAGCTCCAGGCGGCGCGCCACCTGGTCGGCCTCGCCGGCCCACATGAAGCCGGAGCGCTTCTTCGGGTCCTTCGGGTCCGGCGCCTCGCTCGCGTAGGCGGGCGGGCTCCACTTGCCCCAGAACGGCGCGTTGAGGTCGATCCACTCGTAGATCTTCAGGTAGTCCGCGTCCTCCAGCCGCACGCCGTGGTGGCCCTTGCGGAGCATCTGCACGAGCGGGCTCGTGGAGGCGTGGTAGTCCATCGGCGGCAGCAGCGTCTCCTCGCTCTCGGGCCCGGGGCGGCGGATGTAGGGGTGGAGCATCTTGTAGGCGTTCACGGCGCTGTCCATCACGAGCCGCCTGCCGCTCAGCTCGTACTTCGTGAAGACGTCCACCTTCACCTCCTTCGCGCCGCCCTGGTCGCACTTCGCGGCCGGCGCCTTCGCGGGGTCGCCGTGGCAGGAGAGGCAGTGCTTCCGGACGACGGGGTAGAGCTCGTTCTCGAAGCCCCACGGGCGCACGCCGTCGCCGTCGAGCGGGCGGATCTTCTGGATCTGCCCCTTGAAGTACTTCTCGTCGGCGATCGTGCGCTTGGTGTGGACGGAGGAGCGGTTGTCCTCGTGGCACCCCGTGCAGGAGACGCGCTCGCCCGGCATGCCCACGATCCAGGAGCGCATGAGCTGCACGGCCTGGCCCTTCCCGTCGAGCGGCTGCACGGAGACGGGCGTGTTCGCGGGCATCTCGAAGCAGCAGCTGCCGTCCGCCTCCAGGTCGACCGTGCCGAGCGGGCGCTTCACGTCCCAGCTCGACTCCACGCGGTCGCGGTAGTCGCCCTTGATCCACCCCGTCGCGGAGTGGCCGCCCGTCTTGTGGTAGTTGTAGTGGTAGCTGAAGAGGCGCAGCTTCTTGACCGTGCCGCGCGGCACGCCCTTGAGGCCGGGCCCGTTGTAGATGTCGGCGATGTGGACGCTGCACGTCTTCGCGCCCGGCACGCTGCGGTCCGGGATGACGGGCGGGCGCCTCCGCGCGGCGAACGGGATCGGCTCGCAGTAGAGGCCGTCCTCGCACTCGGCGATGAGCGTGATGTTGTCGAAGCGGTCCACGAGGTAGATGCCGATGAGCGCGTCCGGCGCGTTCTTCACGCCCGCGAGGTGGTAGTTCTCGCTGAGCGGGTAGGGGTGGAGGAAGTAGGGCTTGCCGCGCGCGAACTGGTTCATCGTGTAGGGGTCGGCCATGTCGCCCTCGACGTCCTGCCCCCAGCCGGGGAACTCGTGCGCAAGGCCCGTCTTCTCCTTCGGGAAGGTCTGGAACGGGATGCGCAGCGTGTGCCGGGCCGGGCCCCAGTCGCGGTCCGGCGGGTCGTAGCGGTGCGGGTAGCCGCGTGCGAGCGTGGGGTCGACGATGAACATGCGCCCCACCTCGGCGCGGTCGTGGTGGCCGCCGCCGACCATCGTGATCTTGTGGGGGTCGCCGGGGATCGAGCGCGCGCAGTAGAAGAACGTCGGCACGTAGGTGTTCGAGCCCCACACGGCGAGCTGGCCGACGCCGTCGGGGTTCATCGTCATGAGCACGCGGCTCCAGTAGTGCGGCTGGTCGGAGTATTCCCAGCGCGTGTAGAGGACGCGGCCGTCGTGCGTGACGGAGGGCGTGTAGTCGCTGTCCTGCTCGTAGGTGAGCTGCCTCACCTCGCCCGTCCTGCGGTCCTTGCGGTAGAGGACGGCCATCGGCATGTTGCCGTCCTCGCAGGGGAGGAACTGGTAGGCCGCCGTGCCGAGCATGACCACCTGGTCCTTGTTCGGCAGGTAGCTCGCGTCCCACCACTGGATGTCGTACCGGCCGTCCTCGGGCGAGACGAGCTCGGGCGTCTGGTAGGGCGCCTCGGGCGCGAGCTTCGCGAAGTCGGCCTTGATCTCGTAGATGCCGAAGAGGTTGTTCGTGCCCTTGTAGCCGGTGAAGAGGATGCGGCTCGCGTCGAAGTCGAGGTCGAGGTCGCGCACGATGGACGTCCTGTCCGCCGGCTTGTAGAGGGGCGTGAACACCGGCCTGCCGCGCAGGTTGCTCAAGACGCCGATCTCGTTCTCGAAGCCCGTGCGCGGGGCGACCATGTGGTTCTCGGCGTTGAGGCCCGTCATGCCGCTGCCGCGCCCGCCGAAGGCATTGCGCGCGCCGTTGATCCTGCGGTGGACGCAGAGGATCTTGTCGAAGTCGAGGATCGGGTTCGCGAGCATCGCGGCGCGGTAGCCCTCCACGAGCGCCACGGCCTCGGCCTTCTCCGCGTCCGTCCCCTTCTCCAGCGCCCGCTTCGCGAAGTCGAGCTTCGCGATCAGCGCCTCCACGGCGGGGCTGTGCTTCGCGTAGTCGTACTTCGGGTTCGCCTTCAGGTCCGCCATCGCGCGGCGGGCCGCCTCCGGCGTGAAGCGCAGCAGCTGCTCCTTGGCGCGGCGCGCGGCGGCGGCCTCCTCGGGCGTGGCGGCCAGCACGGCAAGCGCGGGAAGCGCAAGCGCAAGCACAAGCATTCGGGTCTTCATGTCAGGTCCTCTTCTTCCTCGTCGTCTACGTCTTCGTCCAGTCGGCGGGGGCGGCGGCTACTCCGTCGGGCCCCGCTCGATCGGGAACCAGGTGCGGTAGTAGTTGTCGCGGCGCCAGGTGTTGCCGGCCGAGGCGTAGTCGCAGAAGACGACCGCCTCCGGGTAGCGCCCCTCGGGGTTCTCGTGGTGGCTGCCGATCGGCAGCACGGCGTTGAACGCCATCCAGATGTCGTCGCCCGGCGCGCGGACCGCCGAGAAGCCCCCCATCGCCTGCCCGTCGCGGATCCCCCCGCGGAACGGCGCCGTCTGGTCGCCCCGGTCGAGGCGGCTGTCGCGCGCGAGGAGCACGGGGCCGCGCGTGAAGGCGACGTAGTGCGGCTTCACGGACGCCTTGGCGTCCTTGCCGTCGAACGCCCCCGGCACGCTCGCCGGGCCGTCCGCGATCGTGTGCGCGACGACCGGCATGCCGAAGCGCACCTCCACCACGTCGCCCAGCCGCCACTCGTGCTCCACCGTGAAGTACGCCCCCGCCTTGACGCCCGCGAGCGCCTTGCCGTTGAGCGTCACCGCCGTCCCCGCCCCGGCCCACGCCGGAATGCGGAACTTGAGCGGCATCCGGCCCACGCCCTCGGTGTGGCTCACGACGCGCGCGAAGTCGCCGCGCGGGTAGAGCGAGTACATGTCGAACGCCACCTTCCCGCCGTTCGCGAGCCGGCCCTTCACGAGCGCGGAGGCGTAGAAGTTGAACACCGCCTCGTTCCCCTTCGTGCGGAAGAGCGCCTTGAGGAAGCAGAGGAAGCCGCGCGGGCCGTTCGCCGTGCAGCAGTCCGTGTGCATGTAGCAGTGGTGCTGGCCGTGGTAGCGGTTGCCCGAGAGCGGCGTGTAGCCCGCGAACTCGCTGCCGTCCGCCTTCATCGCCGCGAGGTAGGCGTTGTAGAACGTGCGCTCCAGCTGGTCGGCCCACTTGGGGTCGCCCGTGACGTCGAGCAGCTTCTCGCAGAAGCGCATCCACGTGGTCGTCACGCACGTCTCCTGCAGGCGCGTGTAGGGGAGGTGCTGCTTCTTCGCGCCGTGGAACCACGCCTCCGAGCAGGCGCAGCCGCCGGCGAGGTTGATTTCGTCCGCGATGATCTGGTTGCCCGTCGCGACCGCCGCGTCGAGCAGGTCGCGCCGCCCCGTCGCCTCGAAGTACTCGACGAGCCCCTGGTAGCAGCTCATCATCTCGTAGGCCTTCCAGCGGTTGTGCTTCATCACGTAGCCGCCGTGCGTCTCGGGCGCGTTGCCGTGCCCGTTGCGGTCGGCGACGGAGACGCCCTTCAGCGCGAGGTCGAGGAGGCGCGGGCCCGATTCCGGCTCGGTCATGCCCTTCACGAGGTAGGTCGCGAAGTCGAGGTACTTCTGCTCCTTCGTGCGGCCGTAGAGCCACACCACGGGCTCGAGGATGGACGAGCTGGCGTAGCCGCTCCAGTTGCCGGTCTGCCACAGCGCGCGGCCGCGCCGCCCGCCCGGGCCGATCTCGCCGATCACGTAGTCGCACACGCGGCGGCACGCCGCGAGCGCCTTCGCGTCCTGCGTCGCGTCGTAGGCGTGAAGAAGCCCCATCATCGTGTACTTCATGCCCCATACGTCCCACCCCTCGCCGCAGCGCAGCTCGTCCGGGTAGTTGCCGATGTAGCCGTTCGGCTCCTGCGAGGAGAGGATGCGCGCCACGCCGCGGTCGATGGACGCCTTGAGCCTCTCCGAGCCGGTGTACTTCTGGTACGGCACGGCGGCGTGCATGTACTTGCCCCAGAACTCCGTCTGCCACCAGCCGTGCCGCTCGGTCTTCTCAAGGAACGGCGCCGTGATGTAGTCGACGTCCGTCCCGACGACGTGCCGCTCGATCATGCGGTCGAGCTGGTCGCCGAGCCGCCCCTTCAAGGTCACGTCCCCGATGCCGTCCAGCGGGCCCGCCGCCAAAACGCCCCCCGCCCCCAGCGCCGCGCACGCGGCCGCAAGCATTCTCCTCATCGCCTCTCTCCTCCGTTTCATGGTTCGCCTTTGGAAATGAACGTTCCAAGTATACCACAACGCGGACGGTCAGGGAACATCGCCGCGGCCGTCCTCCCCGGCGGCCGCGAGCAGCAGCCCCAGGGCGTGCTCGACGGCCGCCGCCCGCACCGCCGCGCGGCCGCCGGGGAACACCCGCCGCTCCGCGGCGACGCCCGCCGGCGACGCGAGCCCGAACCAGACAAGCCCCACCGGCTTTTCGGCGCTGCCGCCGCCCGGCCCCGCAATCCCCGTGACCGACACCGCAAGGTCGACCCGCAGCCGCCGCCGCGCGCCCGCCGCCAGCGCCGCCGCGCATTCGGGCGACACCGCGCCCTGCCGCGCCAGGACCTCTTCCGGCACGCCCAGCCCCTCGCGCTTCACCGCGTTGTCGTAGCAGATGACGCCGCCCTTGAAGACGGCGCTCGCCCCCGGCACGGACGTGATCGCCTGCCCCACGCCCCCGCCCGTACACGACTCCGCCGTCGCGCACGTCAGCCGCCTCCCCGCCAGCGCCTCGACCAGCCTCTCCGCCGTCGTCATGGCGTACACTTCCCTTGAGGCGCCTCCGGCTCAGCGCGCGCCGAAGAAGTAGCGGTTCGCGTTGTTGTAGGCGATGTCCGCGACGAGGCCGCCGACCCAGGCGACGTCGTTCGGGATCTCGCCGCGCTCCATCTCCTCGCCGAGCTTCCCGCAGAGGATGCGGCGGAAGTATTCGTGGCGCGTGTAGCTGAGGAAGCTGCGGCTGTCCGTGAGCATCCCCACGAAGTTGCCGAGGCAGCCGAGCGCGGCCAGCGCCTCGATCTGCTTCTTCATGCCGTCCTTCTGGTCGAGGAACCACCAGGCGGCGCCGAGCTGCAGCTTGCCGCGGTCGGGGCCCTTCTGGAAGCTGCCCATGAGCGCGGCGAGCATCTCGTTGTCCTTCGGGTTGAGGGAGTAGAGGATCGTGCGCGGCAGGGCGTCCGCGCCCTCCAGGCGGTCGAAGAGGCGCGCCAGCGGCTCGGCCACGTTCCACTCGCCGATGCAGTCGAAGCCCGTGTCGGGCCCGAGCTTCTGCATCATGCGCGAGTTGGGGTTGCGCAGGCAGCTGTAGTGCAGCTGCGCGGACCAGTTGGCGCGCGCGTCGGCGCACAGCCCCTCGTAGAGCCACGCGCTCTTGAACGTGTACGCCTCGGCGGGCGTCGCCACGCCGCCCTCGCGCACCTTCTTGAAGATGGCCTTCACCTCGCCCGTCGTGTAGGGGGCGGCGAAGATCTCCGTGATGCCGTAGTCGGAGACGACGCAGCCGCGGCTCTCGAAGAAGGCATGGCGCCTGTCCATCGCGTCGAGGAAGTCGTCCCACGTCCGCACGGGCGCGCCCGCCGCCGCCGCCAGACGGTCCATCCACGCATTCCAGGCGGCGGGCTCGTCGATCTTGCCCGCCTTGTCGCTGCGCCAGGTCGGCAGCACGCGCACCGCGAAGCCGGAGTCGGCCACGGCCTTGTGGTGCTCAAGCCCGTCCACGGGGTCGTCCGTCGTGCAGACCGCCTTGACGTTCGAGCGCGCCATGAGGCCGCGCGCCGAGAAGCCCGGCTCGCGCAGCCGCGCGTTGCAGCGCTCCCAGACGGACTCCGCCGTCGCCCGCGACAGGCGCTCCTCCACGCCGAAGTAGCGCGCGAGCTCCAGGTGGCTCCAGTCGAAGAGCGGGTTCTTCAGCAGCACCTCCATCGTCTCGGCGAACTTCACGAACTTGTCGTGCCAGCTGGCGTCGCCCGTCACGTAGCGCTCGTCGACGCCGTTCGAGCGCATCTGGCGCCACTTGTAGTGGTCGCCGCCCAGCCAGACCTGCGCGATGTTCTCCCACGTCCTGTCCTCGGCGATCTCCGCCGGCGGCAGATGGCAGTGGTAGTCGATGATGGGCATCTTCTCCGCATAGCCGTGGTACAGCTCCCGCGCCGTGTCGGTCGTGAGCAGGAAGTCGTCGTTGATGAACGCCATGGTCGTCTCCTTCGTTCGAATGGTCCTATGGATCGTTTGAGTGGTTCTATGGATCCGTTTGAGTGGTTCCATGGATCCGACAGCGAAACGAGGAGAGTATACCCGATTCGGGACGGTAAAACAAGAGAGGGCCGGGCGGGCGCGCGGGACGCGCGCCCCTACCAACGCCGGCGGCCCATTGGTAGGGGCCGACGTCCTCGGCGGCCCGCCCGACGTCCCCGGCGGCATGGGGCCGGGCGGCATGCGGCCGGGCGGGCGCGCGGGACGCGCGCCCCTACCAACGCCGAGGCCCATTGGTACCAACGCCGGCGACCCATTGGTACCAACGCCGGCGGCCCATTGGTAGGGGCCGACGTCCTCGGCGGCCCGCCCAACGGCCCGCCCGTCCGCGCCCCGCCCGCCTACCGCAGGATGACCGCGAGGCCGGTGCGGGAGAGCGTGCCGTAGACGACGCCGCCCTGCACGAAGGCCCGCGCCGTGTGGCCCGGCGGCAGCGCTTCGCCGCCGTTCACCACGGCGGCGAAGCGGGCCGTCGCAAGGCCGCCCGCCGCATTGGCCACCGGCACGCGCAGGTGCTGGACCTCCGCGGGGTCGCCAAGGCAGGGGACGTTGACGACGACGGGGGCGGACGGGTCCTCCAGCTCGACCGCGCCGAGGCCGAGGGGCCGCGTCTGGCCCGGCGCGGCGGTGAGGCCGGCGCCGGCCGCGAGCGTCGCCCGCGCCACCGCGCCCGTGCCGCCGAGCCAGGCGCCGGCGGCGACGAGGACGTTGGTGGACTTGAACGCCGCCGTGTCCACGAGGAGCGCGCCCGCCTCGACGCGCGTCGCCTCGGTGTAGTACTTCCCCTCCGGGTCCGCGCCGTTCAGGGCGAGCGTGCCGGGGCCCGCCTTCACGAGGCCCGTCCAGAAGCGCGTCGCCCCCCAGCGCGTGCCGTTGTTCCACGAGGCCTGCGTCTTCAGGACGACGCCGAGCGTCACGTCCGCGCGCGCGTCGCCCGTGATGTCCGCCACCTCGAAGGCGACCTTGCCGTGCAGGTTCGTGACGGCGCCGTTGCTCTCCACCACCGCGTAGGCGTCCAGCTCGTGGCCGAGGGCGAAGTAGTTTGCCTGGCCGTTCGGCTGGAGGTCGTAGGGGCGCGTGCCGTCCCACGAGACCCGGCGCGCGAAGATGAACGTGCCGTAGGGCGCGTTGTAGTACCCGCCGTTGAGCCCGCCGTCGTATTCGAGCGTCGCGTCGTAGAGCGCGAGGCGCGGCAGGGCGTTCGCCCACGCGCCCGTCGAGCGGAGCGTGCCGTTCGAGACGACGAAGACGCTCTCGTTCTCGCAGCTCGCCTGGCCGAACGTGTCGCTCGAGACGAGCTCGACGGCGCCGCCGCTCACGACGAGCGCGACGCGCGAGGGGTCGGTGAGGTCGCCGAGCGCGCTCTTCGCCGCCGGGTAGTCGAAGTCCGTCCCCGCCGTGTACGTCCGCGCGCGCGTCGCGAACCGCAGCGTCCCCGCGGCCACCTCGACGCGGCCCGTCGTCGTGCTCTCCTTGTCCCCGAGGACGAGCATGCCCGGGCCCGTCTTGCGCATGTTGAACGCGCGCGCGGGGGCGTTCGTGCCGACGATCCACGCGCCGTCGGCCTTCCAGGTGCGCGCGTACCAGACCGGCATGTCCACGAGGCGCATGTTGAGCGTCACGTCCGCCTTGTCGTCCGCCACGCCCTGCCCGGTGATCTCGTCGACCCAGAGGTCGCTCGGCCGCCCGCCGGTCCCGCCGCCGAACGACACGGTCGCGCCGCCCGTCCCCGGCAGGCTGTACGCCGCCGTCCCCTTGAACGCGACGCCGCAGGGGAAGGCGAACGTCGGCCACGCGCAGGTCGCCCTCCGGACCTCGCCGTTCTCGTCCCGGTACTGGTAGTTCGAGTCGGTCGGGTAGCCATTATACGAGAGCGTCGCGTCCTCGAAGACCGTGGGGCCGAGGGCGTTGCAGACCCCCTGGGACTGCTGGAGCTTCGCCCCCCTCACGACGAGCGTGACGTTCGAGGGCTCGGCGAGGGCCTGGCCCATCAGGTCGGGCGCGTTCAGCCAGATCCGGGCGCCGGGATGGACCGTCACCGTGTGGGCGTAGCGCTGGGCGCCGAACGCGCTGGAGCGCGAGGGGGAGACGCTGGCCAGCCCTTTCGAGAGCTTCCACGTGCCCTCCACGATGTCCACGTTCCCCGTGTAGGTGGAGTAGCCCGTCGAGACCTGGTCGTCCGCCCGCGCGAACTCGAGGACGCCCGCGCCCGTCTTGCGGAAGCCTGAGGCGGCGTACCCCGCGTTGGGGTCGCCGGACTTGCCGGAGATCCACGCGAGCGGGATGTTGAACACCGCGTCGCTCGCGTCCGCGCCCGCGACCAGCTTCGGCACGTCGATCGTCCCCTGCTCGTCCTTGAAGCCGATCGACCAGGCGCTCTTCAGCCGCCCGTTGTTCCCGTCGGCGCTGTCGTTCGGGTTGAGCGTGAACGCCCTGCTGCCGCCCAGGTAGATGTTGCGCGCGAAGAGCGAGCCCCACCACGAGCCGGAGAAGGGGCCCTGCACGTTGCCGGGGTAGCTGTAGCTGGTGTCGAGCGCGCCGTGCAGGCGGATCTCGGAGTCGCTCAGGTAGAGGCTGCCCACGTTCAGCGCGAAGTTGGTGGGCCCCTCCAGCACGGCGTTGTGGAGCTTGAGGTCCATCGTGATCGGCGTCGCGCTGCGCCCGCTGCTCGCGAGGGAGTTCTTGCCCATCACGCGGAGCGTCGCGTTGGAGACGACGACCGTGCGCCCCCCGTCCGGGCGCGGGTTGCCGAGGGCCGCCGTCGTCACGTCGGAGACGTCGTTGTCCGCCGTCAGCGCCGTCTCGCCGCCCGCGAGGAGGACGTCGCCGGTGAAGCCGTGCGTCCCCGTGATCGTGAGCTTGCCGCCCCCCGTCTTGACGAGCCCGCCCGCGCCGGAGAGGCCGCTGCCCGCGAGCACGTAGTCGATGCCGCCCTCCACGCGGAGGACGGCGGGCTGCACCGCCGCGCCGAGCGTGACGGCGAACGTGCCGGCGTTGACGTTGAGGATGGCCGCAAGGCCGTCCGTCCACGCCTGGCCGGGCGTGCCGTCCACGGTCCAGTTCGCCGCCGCGAAGTCCCAGACGCCGCTCGCCGTCCCCTTCCAGACGGCGCCGGCCTCGGGGTCCGCCGCGGCGAACGCCGCGGCCGCGCCGGCGGCAAGGACCGTCTCGCCCTCCAGGAGGGCGTCCGAGACGTTCGCCCCCGCCGGCTCGAAGTCCGTCTCCGTGGCCGACCAGACGATGCCCTTCGTCACGCGGTCGTACATGCCCGCGCGGCCGCCCCGCACGCAGGGGACCCAGTCGCACTGCATCACGCCGCCCGTCGCCATCGTGAACGAATAGAGGTTGGCGTCGAGGCTGCAGTTCGACGCGTAGTCCGCCCTGTCGTCCGTGGGGCAGACGTGCTGGGCCAGCACGTAGACGCTGCCGAGGGAGGTGTTCTGGACCGCGCTGCCGCGCGTCTTGGACGCGACCGTCGCGCCCGTGTCGGCCAGGGCGACGGTGTGCGTGCGGGCCGGGGCGTCCAGCGTGAAGCGCAGGCGCGAGAGGCCCGAGGCCGGCACGTCCGTGTTCAGCCAGTCGCCCTTCCCGTCGCTCAGGGCGCTCGCCCAGTTGCCCCCGCCGTTGATGTAGGTGTCGAACGACAGGCCGTCCGTCCCGCTGTCATACGACACGCCGAACTGGCGGTTCTGCACGTTGAAGGCGTTGTAGCGGATGACGGCCGAGGCGACCGTGAGCGGCGTCGCGAGGCAGCCCGTGTCGAAGTACTGCGTGCCGGTCGCGCGCACGGACTCGACGAGGTGGTCGTAGGGCGCGCCGGACGCCACGATGAACGCCCGCACCGTCGGCCGGCCCTGCGCGAACGCGGCGGCGGGCAGCGCGAGCGTGGCGGACCCGGCCTCGTCGGGCAGGACCTGCACGCGCCGCAGCCCCGTCCACGCGGCGATGTCCTCCCCCTTGTCCTCTGCGGCCCACGCCACGTAGAGGGCCTGGTCCGCGTCGGCGTCCTCCTCGCCCCGCGCGCCGAACGCGACCGTCACCGTGGAGACGCCGTCGTCCGCGACGGCCGTCGCCGTCTCCGTGACCGTCCGCCCCCAGAGGGCCGCCGGCACGATGCACCCCGCGGCGCACAGGATTCCGCCCATGCGCGCCCAACCAGATCTGCCTTGTCGCTTGTCCATTTGTTACCTCGTTCTCATGCGTTTACGATACGCCCTCCCGCGTCGCGGATGTCCACGTGCGGGGCCCACGAAGCGGGCGGCCACGAAGCGGGCGTCCACGGCGCGGGGCCCACGAAGCGGGCGGCCACGAAGCGGGCGTCCACGAAGCGGGCGTCCACGTGCGGGCGTCCACGGCATAGCCGTTCCAGACGTTCCATAAGTATACACTTCGCCCCCCCCCCCTGTCAATAATGCAGTTTTAGTTTTTTGATTTTTTTCGTTGCGGGAGGGTCGCGCTTGTCCCGACCGCGCGGGAGGGTCGCGCTTGTCACGACCGACACGGCCCGGCGCGCAATGTACCCGCGCCGCCCTCGGCGCGTGGCGCCGAGGGGCGGCCCGGACGCAACGGTCGCGACAAGCGCAACCCTCCCGCCGTTCGGACGCCACGCGCCGAGGGCGGCGCGGGTACATCGCGCGCCAACCCAT
>CAVEVC010000089.1:0-13036 GCA_963618935.1 Clostridiales bacterium CCNA10
GGGCGCAGCCGACGGCGGCGAGCAGGTTGCTCAGGCGGTAGTTGTAGCCGACCTCGCGGTGCTCGTACCAGACGGCGTTCTCGCGCGCCTGCTGGGCGCGCCAGCGGGCGCGGGCCACAAGGCCCGGGTCGCGCGACAGCACCGCCCCCCCGCCCGAGGTGGTGACGAGCTTGTTGCCGTTGAAGGAATAGACGGCCGCCGCGCCCGCGCAGCCGGCGGGACGGCCCCGGCAGGCGGCGCCGACGGATTCCGACGCATCGACGACAAGCGGCACGCCGTGGTCCGCGCAGACCCGTTCAAGCGCCTCGTAGTCGCAGCACTGCCCATAGATGTCGGCGGCGATGACGAGGGCCGGGCGGCGGGGGTGGTCGCGGAGGGCCTGGTCCAGCAGGGGGGCCGAGAGGACGCCGGTGGCGGGATCGGAATCGATGAAGACGGGCGTGGCGCCGCGATGGACGGCGGGGCCGACCGTGGCGATGAAGGTGAGCGTGGAGGCGAAGACCGCAGTGCCGGGCCCCACGCCGAACTCGGCCATCAGCAGGTCGAGGGCGGCGGTGCCGGAGGCGACGGCGGCGGCGTGCTGCCCGGCGAGCCGCCCGAGCCGCCGCTCGAACGCATCGACCTGGGGCCCGCAGGGCGCGATGTACCCGGAGGCAAACGCCGCCTCCAGGGCCGCGCGCTCGCGCGCCCCGACCCAGGGAGGCGAAAGGAAAATCCGCTTGGACGCTTTCATGGCGATGGTCAGGGACGGGAGAGCAGCTCGAGGACGGGGCGGAGAATCTGCCCTTCCTCCGTGTACATGAGCTTGTCCAGGATGAACGGCAGGTAGACGATCAGCATCGCGACGCCGAGGGCGGACTTCACCGGCATCGAGAGGAAGAACACGTTCAGCTGCGGCGCCGTGCGGTTCACGAACCCCAGCCCGATCGTCGCGAGGAACATGAGGATGATCACCGGCGCCGCGATCACCACCGTCGTCCGCAGCATCCCGTCCACCGCCCCGAGGATGCGCACCGGCGCGTCCGGCGTGAAGGACACGCCCGCGCCGAAGATCGGCCAGACCTCGAAGCTCGTGTAGAGCGCCCCCAGGAACAGGAACACCGCCCCCGACACGAAGAAGACCGTCGTGACGATCTGCGAGAAGAAGATCCCCGTCGTCGATTCCTGCGACCCCGAAAGCGGCGAATACACCTCGCCCATCGTCGCCCCCCGCTGGTTGTCGATGAGATTCCCCACGTTCTCGGCCACCCAGAACGGCACCGCCGAGAAGAAGCCGATCAGGAACCCCACCGCCACCTCCTTCACGCCGACGACCGCCATCATCCCCCAGGCCGGCTCGCCCGGCGGCATCGTGGCGAGCACGTGCGGCACGGCCAGCACCGCGAACGCGAGGATCGCCACGCGCCGCGCCGTCCCCGTGATCATCGCCTCGCCGAACGCGGGGCAGACCATGAACGCCGCCCCGATGCGCACGGCCGCCAGGGCCAGCGCAATGATCAGACGATGAAATTCCAAGTAGGCCATGCGGGAATTATAGCACATCAATCGGCCGCGCAGGGGCGCGCCCTTCCCGCGCCCCTCCCGCGCCTACAGCGTCACGCCGTCCTTGAAGATCGCGATGCCGCGGTCGCCGCGGACCTCGTTGCGGGCTGGTTCGCCGGAGGCGACGGCGAAGACCTTCTCCGCGAAGGCCCCCGCGTCGGGGTTCGCCATCGCGTCCCAGTCGATCCACTGCGGCTTCGACGCGGCGAGCGCCGAGTTGGTGGCGACCTTGAGCGTGGGCGCCACCGTGCCGAACGGCGTGCCGCGCCCCGTCGTGAAGAGGACGAGGTGGCAGCCCGCCGCCGCAAGCGCGGTCGCGGCGACGAGGTCGTTGCCGGGCCCCGTCAGGAGCGAGAGCCCGTGCGTGCGGACGCGCCCGCCGTAGTCGAGCACGTCCTCCACCGCCGCGAGGCCCCCCTTCTGCACGCAGCCGAGCGACTTCTCCTCCAGGGTCGTGATGCCCCCCGCCTTGTTGCCCGGAGAGGGGTTCTCGTAGCAGACCTGCCCGTGGCGCGCATAGTAGCCCTTGAACCCGTTCACCATCGCGACGCACCGATCGAAGACCGCCCGCGTGCGGCAGCGCTTCATGAGCAGCGTCTCGGCGCCGAACATCTCGGGCACCTCCGTGAGGACCGCGGAGCCGCCGCGCGCGACGAGCCCGTCGCTGAAGCGCCCCACGAGCGGGTTCGCGGTGAGGCCCGAGAAGCCGTCCGACCCGCCGCACTTCAGCCCCACCACGAGTTCCGAGACCGGCACCTCCACCCGCTCCGCCGGGCGCCTCGCCAGCAGTTCGGCGATCAGCTCGCGCCCGCGCGAGAACTCGTCCCCCGGATCCTGCGCGCGCAGGAAGCGGATGTTGAGGGACGGATGGGCCGCCTGTTCGGTCGCGACGCCGAGGCGGGCCTTGAACGAGTCGAGCGTGTTGTTCTCGCAGCCGAGCGCGACGACGAGCACGCCGCCCGCGTTCGGATGGCGGGCGAGCGCGGCCAGGAGGTTCGCCGTCGTCTCGTGGTCGTCGCCGAGCTGCGAACAGCCGTAGGGGTGCGTGAGGGCGAGCCCGCCGCAGGTGGCGGCGAGGCGTTCGCAGAGGCGGTTCACGCAGCCGACGGTGGGGACGACCCAGATGTCGTTGCGGATGCCGACGCGGCCGTCGGGGTGGCGGTAGGCCCGGAACGTGCGGCCGTCCCGGAGGTCGCCCGGACGGGCGGCGAGGAAGGCGGCGTCGGGCGCGTAGATGTAGTCCAGCGTGCCGCCCAGGTTCGTGGCGAGGTTGTGGACGTGGACGTGCTCGCCCATGGCGATGCCGCGCGTCGCATGCCCGATCGGCATGCCGTACTTGACGACGTTCTCGCCGGCCCGGATGGCGCGGCGGGCGTACTTGTGCCCGTCCTCGCGGATTTCAACGTTGTCGGCGGGATGGATGACGAGAGGCCAATGCTTCATGCCCGGCATTATACCACAACAGGCCTCGGCCGCGAACAGGGGCACGGGCGTCGCCGGCCCGCGCCGGGCGTTCGGGCGGCGGCGCCCGTCAGGCGTTCCCCCGGAACTCGCCCATCGTCGCCTCGCCGGCGGCGGAGACGCCGGACCGGCGGAAGACGGCGACCAGGGTGAGGACGAGGATCCGAAGGTCGAGCGCAAGCGAACGGTGGTCGACGTACCAGACGTCGTGGCGGAACTTCTCGTCCCAGGAGAGGAGGTTGCGTCCGTTGACCTGAGCCCAGCCCGTGATCCCCGGCAGCGCCTCATGCCGCCGCATCTGCCAGGGCGCGTAGCGCGGCAGATAGGCGACGGGCAGGGGGCGCGGGCCGACAAGCGACATCGTGCCGCGCAGCACGAGCAGCAGTTCGGGCAGCTCGTCGAGCGACGAGGCGCGGAGAAGGCGCCCGAACGGCGTCAGCCGCTCGGCGTCCGTGCCGGGGCCCGTGCGCATCGACCGGAACTTGAACAGGCGAAACGGCCTCCCGCCCCGCCCCGCCCGCTCCTGCACGAAGAAAACCGGCGATCCAAGCCTCGCCCGCACGGCGCAGGCGACCAGCGCCATCAGCGGCAGCCACACGGGCGCCGCCGCCGCCGTCAGGACCAGATCAAGCACGCGCTTCACGGGCATCCACCACTTCCTGCCGAAGTCAAGCCTTTAGGGAAGCGGGAAAACAAGATCCTTCGGCAAATCAAGTTCCCCAAGCAAAAGCCTCACCCTGTCTTCAAGCTTCAGAAGATCGTTCTCGACGACTTCCCAGACAAACTCATAATTGACTTCATTGTAGCCGTGGATGAGGTTGTTCCGCATGCCGACGATGGCCGCCCATGGGATATCCGGCGCACGGGCGGTGATTTCCACGTCGAGATGGTGCGCCGCCTCGCCGATGATTTCAATGCAGCGTACAACGTTCCCCTGCTTGTCCTCGTCGCCGAAGAACGCCTCGCGCGAAATTCCCCCGACGGAACGGCGAATGCGGGCAATCGCCTGAATGATGTGATACAGGCGCTGCGCGTTCTTGACGGTGGCGATTTCGGTCATATCGCCAAGATGTCCTTCTTGACGGCATAGGCAAAGAACGGCTCACGTTGAAGGGCGCCGGAGTCGACAACGTCAACCGTGCGGCCAAGGGCTTTTCCAAAGGAATCGCTCATGCCGCCTTGGTCGAGGAGAGAAGCCCCCGGTTCAAACTCAACCAGGAAGTCAACATCGCTTCCCGGCGTCTCCTCCCGGCGGGCAACGGAACCGAAGACCCAAAGCCTTCTCGCCTTGTGCCTCCGCGCAATGGCATGGAGTTCATCCCGCCTTGCCAGTATCGCATCCAACATGCGCATCGCCGACTCCGCCTTGACGAAGGCGATTATACCACAATCGCCGCGCCCCCGGCCAGCCTACTGGATGCCGAGGCGCTTTTCGATGTCCTCGATCGTGCCGCCCTTCGTCTCCGGCATGAAGCAGACCGCCCAGACGAGCTGGACCGCCATCATGCACGCGAAGAAGGCGAACGCCCAGGTGCCGGCCCGTTCGGCCACGGCGGGGAAGGCCCACGAGATGAGCGTACACATGAACCAGTGCGTGAAGCAGCCGAGGGCCTGCCCCTTCGCGCGCACGGCGTTCGGGAAGACCTCCGAGATGTAGACCCAGATCACCGCCCCCGACGAGCAGGCGAAGAACGCGATGAAGCCGAGGATGCCCGCCACCGCCACCGCCGCGTTCGGCTGCGGCAGGGAGAGCTGCCAGGCGACGAGCGCGTGCATGAGGATCATGAGCGCGGAGCCGCCAATGATCATCGCGCGGCGGCCGAACCTGTCGATCACGAAGAACGCAAGCGCCGTGAAGACGAGGTTCACCGTCCCCACGCCCATCGTCCCGGCGAGCGAGGCCAGCTCGCTGCCCTGCCCGAAGATCAGGTCGAAGATGCGCGGCGCGTAGTAGTTGATCGCGTTGATGCCGGAGACCTGGTTGAAGAACGCGATGAAGAACGCGAGCAGGATCGGCTTCAGGTAGCGGCGCTGGAAGAGCGCGGGCTCCGCGCCCGAGGAGACGCCGGCGAGCGACGCCGCGATCTCGTCCGCCACCTGCGCCGTCGTCCGCCCCTCCTCCGCGAAGCCGATGCGCGCGAGGACGGCCTCGGCCTCCTTCCGGCGGCCGACGCGCACGAGCCAGCGCGGCGACTCGGGGATCGTCGTCAGGAGGGCCATGAAGAGGAGGATCGGCAGGCACTCCATGCCGAGCATGACGCGCCACTTGACCATCTCCACCGTCATCGGATGCGAGGCGAAGAGGTCCGCAAGCCACGTGCAGAGCGAGCAGAACCAGCCGCCCTCGCCGGCCATCCAGCGCGCCACGAAGTAGTTCGAGACGTAGGAGATCAGGATGCCGAAGACGATGTTGAGCTGGTTCGTCGCGACGAGCCGCCCGCGCAGGCGCCCCGGCGAGATCTCCACGATGTAGAGCGGCACGACCACCGAGACGCCGCCGATCGCGAGCCCGCCGATGAAGCGGAACCAGCCGAGGAGGTGCGGGCCAAGCGCCTTCGACGTGGGCGTGAACGCGCACCCGGCGGCGGAGACGAGGAAAAGCACGCCCATCAGCCACAGCGTCGGGCGGCGCCCCCACCGGTCGGACGGCGCGCCCGCCCCGAAGACGCCGATCACCGTGCCGATCAGCGCCACGGAGACGACGAACCCGTGCCAGAAGGCGCTCAGGCCGAACTCCGCCTGGACGGCCTTCTCGCACCCGGAGATGACCCCCGAGTCGAAGCCGAAGAGGAAGCCGCCGAGCGCGGCGACGATCACGATGTAGAGGAGCGAGCTTTTCATGTGCTATGCGTTTTCCGGAGGTGTGGGTTCAGAAGAGGTCTCGGCGCGGTCCAGCAGATCCTCGTAGAAGGCGGCGCAGGCCGCGTCGACGTAGGGCGTGAGCAGGAGCTGCGTCAGGCCGCCGAAGAAATAGGACGTCACCGCCGCGAGGAGCGTCCAGCCGAGGAAGCTGACGTTGAGGCAGAAATAACGCCAGCGATGCCCCTCCATCATCCGCTTCGATTCCGCGATGCACCGGCGCGGCGTCCAGTCGGGATGGTCGACGAGCAGATACGGCGTCATCGCATAGGAGAAGAACGCGCGGACGCCCGGCGCCACGAAGAGAAGCGTCCAGAGGAAAACGAACGTCTGCCGCCAGAGGACGAGCGAGACCATGCGCCAGCCGTTCCCCCACCCGGAAAGGCCGTGGCGCGCCGTCAGGCCGCCGCGCACGAGGGCGACCGCCAGCGCCGTCTGCCCCCAGCTCGCGAAGCCGACCACGTAGAGGAAGAGGACCACGGCGACCGCCGAAATGCCGAGCGCGGCGACGCAGGCCCCCGCCGTCGGCGCTTCGCTCGCCGTACCGTTCAGATAGGCGTAGAGGCCGGCAGACGCCCCGACGAAAAGGCCGGCGACGAGGACGACGACGGCGAACACGACCAGCACGTTCAGAAGAAGGCCGAGAACGTACGTCCCGTAGCCCGCCGCGCCGCCCGTCCCCGCGAGAAGCCCCCACGCGCGGCGGCGCAGGTCTCTTGCCGTCAGCTCCTTCATGCTCACGCCCCGAAGCACATGATCTGGCGCTCGAACCCGAACGTCATCGCGATGAGCGCGGCGCGGACCCACATGCCGTTGCGCATCTGCCGCCAGTACATCGCGCGCGGGTCGCGGTCGCAGCAGGGGGCGATCTCGTCGCGGCGGGGCAGGGGGTGCATGACGATGCCGTCCTTCGGCAGCAGCTTCAGCTCCTCCGCGCCGAACTTGAAGCGGGAGGTGTCGATGCGCGCGCTCTCGCCCCGGGCGGTGTCCCACTCGTCCTGGATGCGCGTCATGTAGACGGCGTCGGAGAGCGAGACGGCCTCGCGCAGGCTGCCCGAGACGGCGTACTCCACGCCCTTCGCCTTCAGGATCTCCAGCACGTCGGCGGGGACCTGCAGCTGGGGCGGCGCCACGAACACCTGGCGGACGCGCGGGAAGTTCGTGAGCAGGTAGCTGAGCGAGCGCACCGTGCGGCCGCGCAGGAGGTCGCCGCAGAACGTCACGGTGCGGTTCGCGAGCCCCCCCTTCGCCTCGAACGAGCGGAGGAGGGTGTAGACGTCGAGGAGGGCCTGGGTTGGGTGCTGGTCCTTGCCCGAGCCCGCGTTGACGATCGGGATCGGGCGGTCCGTGTTCGAGAGCTCCCACGCCATCTGCTCGGCGAGGCCCTTCTCGGGGCAGCGCATGACGATCAGGTCAACGTAGGAGGAGAACGTGCGGATCGTGTCCGTCTTCGACTCGCCCTTCGCCTCGGAGCTCGTGCTCTGGTCGCGCACGGAGCTCGTCGTGAGGCCGAGGATCTGGCAGGCGTTCAGGTGCGAGAGGAACGTGCGCGAGCTCGGCTGCGAGAAGTAGAGCATCGCGCGCCGGTGCGGCAGGAGGCTCTTGAGGTAGAGCGCCCCTTCCTTCGACTTCGCCATGAAGCGGATGCGGTTCGCGAGCGCGGCGAGGCGCTCGAGGAGCGGCCGGTCGAACTGCTGCGCGAAGAGCGTGTGGTAGGGCGTCTCGGGCGAGACGCCGGGCTGCGCGAGATAGGGCCGCTTCGCCTCCAGCGGCAGGTCCCTGAACGCCTCCCAGCCGATTTCCGTCAACCGCGCCATGCCGTCCTCCTTTGCCTATTTGCCTACTGCTTCTCCGGGTCGGCGAGGGCCGAGACGAAGAGCGCCTTGATCGTGTGCATGCGGTTCTCGCTCTCGTCGAAGACCTTGGAGTACTTCGACTCGAACACCTCGTCCGTCACCTCCAGGGCGCCCGTCTCCTTCGTGGCCTCGGTGTTGAAGTCGTGGAACGCGGGGAGGCAGTGGAGGAACATGAGCCGGCCGTCGAGGTTGCCCGTCGCGCGCATGAGGTCCATGTTGACCTGGTAGGGGCGCAGCAGGCGGATGCGCTCGGCGGCCTTCGCCTCCTCGCCCATCGAGACCCAGACGTCGGTGTAGAGGACGTTCGCGCCGCGCACGCCCTTCACGGGGTCGTCGAAGACGCGCACGTCGACGCCGTTGCGCGCCGCGACCGCCCCGGCCTCGGCGAGCGTCCGCTCGTCCGGCCACAGCTCGCGCGGCGTGCAGCAGACGTACCGCACGCCCGCCTTCGCGCAGCCCATCATGAGGGAGGTCGCCACGTTGTTGCGCCCGTCGCCCACGTAGGCGACCGTGCAGTCCCTGAGCGAGCCGAACGTCTCCTTCACCGTCAGGAGGTCCGCGAAGATCTGCGTGGGGTGGTAGGCGTCCGTGAGGCCGTTCCACACGGGCACGCCCGACCACTTCGCCAGCTCCTCCACCGTCTGCTGGCTGAAGCCCCGGAAGAGGATGCCGTCGTAGATGCGCCCCAGGACGCGCGCCGTGTCCTTCACGCTCTCCTTCTTGCCGAAGTGGATGTCGGGGCGCGTCAGGTACTCGGCGCCGCCGCCCTCGTCGCGCGCGGCGATGACGGACGAGTTGCGCGTGCGCGTGGAGGACTTCTCGAAGATGAGCGCGATGTTCCTGCGGTGGAGCAGGTCGCCGCGCACGCCCGCCCTGCGCCGCGCCTTCAGCTGCGCCGCGAGGTCGATCAGGTTCAGCATCTCGTCGTCGGTGAAGGAGGCCATCCGCATGAGCGAACGGCCCTTCAGTTCAGGCATCCAGGTGAGCATCGTTGGCCTTTCTTACAGGGGACATGGCGCATATTGTACCATAAACGCCCCCTCAGCGCCACGCGCCGAGGGCGGCGCGGGTACAGCGCGCGCCACATGCCCATTTCAGCGCCACGCGCCGAGGGCGGCGCGGGTACATTGCGCGCCGAGCCACGTCGGGTAGGGGGGGGGCGGAACGATGGTAGGGGCCGACGTCCTCGGCGGCCCGCCCCGTGCGCGTGGCGTCCGACAGCCGGGAGGTCGCGCTTGTCGCGACCGCCGGGCCACCGGCGCTAGCGGAGGATGATGATCGTGTTCGCCGGGTCGTAGGGGCCCGCGCGGTGGATGACGAGCGCCTTGCCCGTCCCCGCCGCCGCGCCCGCGCCGCGATAGACCGCGAAGACCTTCTCGCCCGGCGCCTCGTCCCGCTCCGCGTCCGTCGGCGCGTCGAGGTACGCCGCCGTCGTCCAGCCCTTCATGAGGCGCGAGACGTAGAGCTTCAGCGGCTTCGTCTCCGCCGCCGCCACGCTGGAGAAGAGGTTCGAGACGGCCTCCCCGCCCGGCGCGGGCCCCTGCAGCCAGACCTCGCGCAGCGCGGGCGTCGCGGCAAGCGGCTCCGCGCCCACGACGAGGTCCGCCCCGTTGTAGAGCGTGAGCGACCGCAGCTTCGTGTCGCGCGCGAACGCGCCCTGGCAGAGGTTCGTCACCGTGTCGGCCTTCGTCCGCCCGCCAAGCGCGATCGCCTCGACGGCGGGCATCCTGGCGAGCGACGCGCTCCGGTCGGTCCGCACCACCGTGCGCAGCGCGGGCAGGGACAGGTTCCCGGACGCGGGGGCCCAGTAGCCCCAGTCCAGGGCCGCCCAGGCGTTCCCGCCCAGCGCCGTCAGCCCGCCCAGATCCCACCAGTCGAACTTCGTCTCCGAAAGCGGCATCTGCCAGAGCGCCGCATCGCCCGCGAACGCCGTGAGGCTGGGCAGCTGCAGGACGAGCCGCGTCAGGTCGAACTGCCCGCACGTCTTCCAGCCGCCCCACGTCCCCGTCATCGTCGGCTCGTCGAAGACGAACGTCCGGTAGGAGCGCACGTCGGGCTTGCTGCTGTGGTGCAGGAACTGGGCGGCTGTCATCGTCCGCAGCGTGCCGGGCGAGAGGAGCGTGTCGGCGGCGCCCTTCCCGTGCTTCGTCGCGCAGAGCGCGCCCTGGGCGTCGCCCCAGTCGACGAACGTCCAGGGCGTCGCGTCGCCGTCCAGCCGGACGGGGCCGCCGAGGTCGCACACGCCCTGCCCCGCGTCGTCTTCCGCGTAGAGCCCGCCCCACGTCCAGTTGCCGAGCGCGAGCGCGCGGTTCGCGGCATCCCCGGCGACGCGGCAGTTGACGGTGAAGTTGCCGTTCGAGGCCGTCTTCATGTCGGGCGCGAGCGTCCACGGATGGACGAAGCGGCAGTAGATCCAGACGTCGTTCGTGAGCGTGAGCGTCACGGTCGCCGCGTCGGCGACCCCGCCCGGCACGTCGCCGTACCAGCGGCGGAACGTGCCCGTCGCGCCGGGCTTCGCCGTCAGCGTCACCGCCGTCCCCGGCATGTAGCGTCCGTCGGCCGTCGGCGCGCGGTCGCTCGTCACCTCCACGTCGTCGTCGAAGAAGGCGTCCCGCTCGACCGTGAGCGCGCAGCCGCCGGGCCGGTCGCTGTAGGCGACGAGCTGGTCGTAGGCCGTGTGGAACACGCTCTTGTCGACGACGCCGAACGGGATGTGGCGGCCCGGATGCGCGACGAAGAACGCCTCCTGCTCCGCCACCGTCAGGCGCGCCTTCAGCCTGTTCGGGTCGGCGAGGACCGCCTCCCAGGCGGCGTCGCCGCGCGGCACGGCGAAGACCATCGTCCGCTCCGCCGTGTCGGGCCACACGACGGAAAGCCCGTCGTCCACCTCCGGCACGGGGCCCCCCAGCGTGACCTCCTCCAGCGGGCACCACGCGAAGACGTCGGCCGCGTGGAACCGGACGCCGCCCGTGCTGCCGAGCGTGACCTTCTTCAGCGCATGGTTGCTGTGAAATGCCCTGCCGAAGAGCTGCATCGTCGCGGTGGCGGCCGTTCCCAGCCGCGCCTCCGTCATGTAGCGGCACGCCATGAAGCAGTCGTTGGAGAGGACCGTCGCCTTCGGGAGCGACAGCACGCCCGACGCATTCCAGTTCTGGAAGGCCCGGTCGCGCACGGTCGCGAGCGAGGCGAAGTTCTGCTCCTCGAACCGGCAGAGGTCGCCGTAGTATTTCTGGTTGTTCGCGTACAGCATCACGGGGGGCGCCGCCGTCAGCTTTGGCATGTTGTAGATGATGTACTTCTGGTTGGGCGCGGGGCCCGACCACGACTGCATCGACGTGAGGCTGGGCGCGTCGATTACGACCTCCTCGTAGTTCCCCTCGCCGTACCATCCCTTCGCCTTGTCGCCGAAGTCGCTGATCCGGGGCGAATGCAGGAGGACGCGCGGCCCCTTCCCCCGCGACACGTCGTTCGTCCCCAGCGCGCGGATGTAGTTGCCGCAGATCGACTGGGCCGAACCCGTGGAGGCCTTGTAGGCGACGCCGCCGCTGAAGTCGAGGTATTCGTGCATCTCGTCGTTGACCCAGGCGCTGCCGAACTTGTAGTCGTCGAAGCCGATCCAGATGTCGCCGCTGCTGCCCCACGTGTAGTTGAGCTGCCAGAGGCCGTCCGTGAGCGTCCGCGCGACGCCGAGGCGCGGGTTGCCCGCGTCGTCCTTCTCGTAGAGCGTCCACCTGCGGGGCGTGTGCTTGAGGAGCGCGAGGTACGCGGGCCCCGCCGCCTCGGCCGCGTCGTCCGCGCGGCGGCGGTAGGCGACCGCCGCCGTCCCGCCGTCCGGGAACACCTCGAAGGCCGTGACCTGCGCGTGCTCGCCCGTCCACGGCGCCTGCGCCGCCGCCAGCAGCTCCGCGTTCGTGACCGTCCGGCTGTAGAGCGCCTGCCCGGACGCCTTTTCGGGGCGGCAGACGTAGCAGGCGACGTCGCCCGTCGCGAGGAGCGCGTAGAGGCGCGGACGGAAGAAGCCGAGGTGGCTCATGCGCACGGCGACGACGCCCGCGCCGAGGTGCGCCGCATCCGAGACGAACGTCGTCACCGCGCCGCTCGCGGTGTCCACGAGCCGGATCTCGCCCGCCGTCGCCGCCGTCGCGTCCCCTTCGCCCACCACCACGTACTCCGCGCCGTTGTAGGTGTAGACGCCGAGGCCCTTCACGGACGAGAGGCCCGTCGCGATCTCCCGTCCCCGCGTGAACGCGCGCTGCGCGAGCGTCCACTCCACCACCAGGCCCGTGCGTCCGTCCGTCACCGCGTTCGCCCAGGCCGCCGTCCCCGCCGCGTTGAGGGCGAAGGCGGAAACCGGTTCGGGCGCGTCGAACGTCACGGCCTCCGGCGCCATGCGCCCGATCCAGCGGTTCGCGCCGCACGTGAAGCGCGCGCCCGCCGTGAGGTCGGCGTCGACGGCCACGACCACGCCCGCCGCCGCGTTCGCCGCCACGAGCGGCGCCGCGCCGAGGCCGGCGGCGGAGGAGGCGAGCCGTCCCGTGAAGCCGTTCGTGACGACGTTCTGCGCGGCGGCGAGCTCCGCGACCTTGTAGGCCTGGATGTTCGCGTAGGACGCATCCGCCCCGTCCGCCTCCGCGCCCAGCGCGAGGTAGGCGCCGGTCGGGTCGACGGCGAGCGTCGTCACCAGCGGAATCCCGTCGCCGAGGCGCACCTGCGCGCGCAGGGCCGGGTTCACATACCAGGGCACGACGTAGCTCGTCGCGGAAAAGGCCACGCCCGCAAGCAGGGTGGCGAGAGCCGTCAGGACGGCACAGGGCATGGTTTTCATTTTCATGCCCATAGTATACAATCCGCGCCCCCCCCCCTGTCAATTGGCAATTTAAAGTTTTTTTTTGCGGGAGGGTCGCAATTCATTGCGACCGCCGGGTCGCGCGGGAGGGTCGCAATTCATTGCGACCGCCGGGAGGGTCGCGCGGGAGGGGCGCAATTCATTGCGACCGCCGGGTCGCGCGGGAGGGTCGCGCTTGTCGCGACCGGGGGCCCGGCGCGCAATGTACCCGCGCCGCCCTCGGCGCGTGGCGTCCGACAGCCGGGAGGGTCGCGCTTGTCGCGACTGGGCGGGCCAGGCGCGCAATGTACCCGCGCCGCCCTCGGCGCGTGGCGTCCGACAGCTGGGAGGTTCGCGCTTGTCGCGACCGGGCGGGCGTGGGGTCGGGCGGGCGCGCGGGACGCGCGCCCCTACCAACGTCGGGGCCGGCGTGGGTGAGGCCGAGGGGACGCCACGCGCCGAGGGCGGCGCGGGTACATCGCGCGCCAACCCA
>CAVEVC010000090.1:0-13502 GCA_963618935.1 Clostridiales bacterium CCNA10
GCCCCTCCCCGGGGAGGGGGACACGGTTTCTCCAGCCTTTGCTGCCACCGCCCCTCATGGCAAGGGGTAAACGCAAGCCGTTCTTGCGTTTAGTTCCGCAAACGACAATAAAGTCCAGGCGGCGGGATCATTGACGGTCCAAGCGGGAATCGGGTATAATCTCGCCACCATGTCCAGTGAAAACCAGACCAGCTACGCCAAGATCGGCTTCTTCATCGTGGCGGGCGTCGCCCTGATCGCCGCGACGCTCGTCTACGTCGGCGGCATGCGCTCCACGCAGCACGAGTTCCCCGCCGAGACGTTCTTCGACGATTCCGTCTCCGGGCTCGACGTCGGCAGCGCCGTCGACCTGCGCGGCGTGCGCGTGGGCACGGTGAAGCGGATCTCCTTCATCGGCGCGGAGTATCCGGACGCGCGTCCCGAGGACCGCCGGAAGATCTACGTGGAGATGGCCTTCGACCAGCGCCTCTTCCGCATGGGCGACGACCGCACGCCCCGCGAGGTGCTGGAGGGCATGGTGAAGCGCGGGCTCCACGCCACCGTCTCCGCCTCGGGCGTGACGGGCCTCTCCCACATCGAGCTGAACTACCCGAAGCGCGCCGTCGCCGAGGAGACGCACAGCTGGAGGGCGGAGCGCGTCGTCATCCCCCCCGCGCCCTCCATCCTGCAGAGCGCCGCCGATTCGGCCCAGCAGATCCTCAACCAGCTCAACCGGATGGACTTCGTGGAGGCGTGGAGCAACGTGCTGGACGTGACGCGGCACGCGCGCGCGTTCCTCGGAAACGCCAACACGGTCCTGCAGGGCGAACAGGGCGCCCTCTCCGAGATCGTCGGCAACCTGCGCGAGGCCTCCGCCGCCCTGCGCGACTTCGCCGACGGCATCCGGAACAACCCCTCTTCGGTTCTGCGCACCTATGCGCCCGAGCGATTGGAGGAGACGCGATGACGCGCGCGTGGACGGTCGGCCTCGTCTCCCTCGGCTGCGCGAAGAACGCGGTCGACCTGCAGGTGATGGCGGGGCATCTCGTCAAGGCGGGCTTCGCGCTCGCCCCGACGCCGGACGACGCGGACGTCATCCTCGTCAACACCTGCGCGTTCATCGAGTCCGCCCGCGAGGAGGCCGCCGCCGAGATCCTGCGCGCCTGCGAGCTGAAGCGGGCGGGCCGCTGCCGCGCGGTCGTCGTCTCGGGCTGCTTCGCCCAGCGCTACCGTGACCGCATCCGCGACGTCTTCCCCGGCCTGGACGCGATCCTCGGCATCGACGCGCTCGACCGCATCGTGGAGACGGTGCAGGGCGCGCTGGGGCTGAAGGCCCGCCGCCGCGCCGCCGCCTCCGGCGTGCCGCCCGGCATGCCCACGCGCGTCTTCGACCCGCCCATGCCCGCCCTGCGCTTCACCGGCCCCGCCTTCGCCTACCTCAAGATCGCCGAGGGCTGCGCCCACCGCTGCGCCTACTGCGCGATTCCCGCGATCCGCGGACGCTACCGCTCGCGGAAGCCGGCGGCGATCCTCCGGGAGGCGAAGGAACTGCTCGCGACGGGCGTGAAGGAGCTGAACATCGTCGCGCAGGACCCCATGCTCTACGGCATCGACCTGCCCGCGTCGCGGCGGACGGGGCGCCGTCCCGACCTCGTCTCCCTCCTGCGGCGGCTGGACACGCTGCCGGGCGACTTCTGGATCCGCGTGCTCTATTCCTATCCAAGCGAGATCACGGACGCCTTTCTCGACTGGCTCAACGCCTCCCCGCACGCGGCGAAGTACGTCGACGTGCCGCTCCAGCACACGGACCCCGCCGTCCTGAAGGCGATGGCGCGCGGCAGCGCGGTGAAGGCCTCCCTCGCGGCGGCGGACCGCATCCGCGCGGCGGTGCCGGGCGTCACGCTGCGCACGACCGTGATGGCGGGCTTCCCCGGCGAGACGCCTGAGGCGTTTGCGCGCCTCAAGGCGGACATCGCGCGGATGCAGTTCGACCACCTCGGCGCGTTCGCCTTTTCGCCCGAGGAGGGGACGGCGGCCGCGAAGATGGCGGGCCGCCCGCCGCAGAAGGTGGCCGAACGGCGCGCCCGCGCGGTCATCGCCGCCCAGCGGAAGGTGTGGGCGAAGCGCGCGGCGGCGCTGGTGGGCAAGACCTTCCGGGCACTCGTCGTCGCGCCCGGCGTGGCGCGCCTGGAGAGCCAGGCGCCGGACGTGGACGGCGTCGTATTCCTGAAGAAGACGCCGCGCCGTCCCCTGCCCGCCGTCGGCCAGTTCGCGCAGGTGACGCTCGCCGCCGTGCGCGGCTACGACTTCGACGGCATCTATAAAGCCTGAAACCTAGAACCTCATCCCTCCCTTCGTGGCGTTCCGCTCCCCGCCGTCCTTGCGTTCCGCCCCCGTTTTCGGTACAATGGCGCGGTGCTTGGAGCGGGTGTGCCCATTTCAGAAACGAACAGCGAACCAACAACGAAAAGCGAAAGGCCTGAAGAGACATGTGTGAGACGAATCGTCGTGACTTCGTGAAGATCGGCGCCGGCGCCGCCGCCGCGGCGGCCCTGCCGGGCATCCTCAAGGCGCAGAAGGCGCCGGCCCCGGCGGCGGGCGCGTACTACCGCGCGAACGAGACCGTGCGCGTGGCGTGCGTGGGCTACTCCGACCGCTTCCGCGGCTCGCTGCTGCCGTGCTTCCTGCACCACAGCAAGGAGCTGAAGTTCGACCTCGTGGCGGTCGCCGACCTCTGGAAGAAGCGCCTGAACGAGAAGGCCGTGCCGGAGCTGGAGAAGAAGCTCGGCCGCAAGGTCGCCGCCTACGCGAGCGACGTCGCCCTCTACGAGCAGGCGAAGGACATCGACGCCGTGATCATCTCGACGGCCGACTTCCAGCACGCGCAGCACGCCGCCCACGCCGTCAACGCCGGGAAGGACGCCTACTGCGAGAAGCCGCTCGCCGAGGACATGTACTCCGCGAACATGCTCAAGGACGCCGTCGACGCGAAGCGCGCCGCCGGGTTCGCGCCGGGCGCCGTCCTCCAGATCGGCTCGCAGCGCCGCTCGGGCAAGAAGTACATGGCCGCCAAGGACTACATCAGCTCCGGCAAGTTCGGCGACATCTCCTACGTCGACCTGCGCTGGAACGTGAACCAGCCCCGGCGCTGGCGCCGTCCGGACGACCTCATCAAGTCGCTCAGGGCCGAGGACGTCGACTGGAACACGTGGCTGCTCGACCGCGACCCCGCCGCGTACGCCTTCGATCCGCGCAAGTACCTGGAGTTCCGCCTCTTCTGGCCGTTCTCCAGCGGCACGCCGGGGCAGTGGATGTGCCACCAGATCGACACGGTGGCGTGGTTCATGGGCATCCCCTACCCGAAGAGCGCGGTCTCCTCGGGCGGCCTCTACCAGTGGGCCGACGGGCGCATGAGCTACGACACGTTCACGACCATCCTCGAATACGGCGAGAGCGGCGTGAAGGGCAAGGGCTTCCAGTGCGTGTTCCAGAGCCACCAGCACAACTGCGGCGGTGGCGCGAACCCGAACCGCGAGTCGCCCATCGAGAAGTACTTCGGCCCGAACGGCTGCATCGACATGGGCACCGGCAAGGTCACGAACGAGGGCGTCGAGACGAAGAAGTGGCAGGAGACGGACCTGCCCGCGCCGAAGGAGACGGTCGTCACGAGCGCCAACACGGGCGGCGACGCGCTCACCTCCGCGCACATGCGCAACTGGATGGAGTGCGTCCGCGCGCGCAAGGACCCGAACGCGCCGATCGAGGCCGGCTACTCGCACGCGATCGCCCTCATCATGTCGAACGCCGCCGCGCGCACGGGCATGCGCGCGACCTTCTGCGAGAAGGCGCGCCAGGTGATGGTGAACGGCAAGCCGTTCGTCGGCTATGCGTCCACGGCGACGGGCGGCTTCTTCTCGAAGCTCTTCGGCTAAGCAAGCGAGGTCTGCACATGAAGACGTGCCTTTTGGCCCTTGCCGCCGCGACGGCGCTTTCCGCCGCGGCGGCCCGCGACTGGGAGAACCCGGCGGTCAATGCGATCAACCGCGAGCCCGCGCGCGCCTACTCGATGCCGCTTGCGGACGAGAAGGCGGCGCTGACGGACGACCTCGAGCCCGCGACGCCGTACCGCCTCTCCCTCAACGGCGACTGGAAGATCAGCTGGTGCGGCGACCCCGCGCTGCGCCCGCTCGACTTCTGGAAGGCCGACTACGACGACTCCGAGTGGTTCACGATCGACGTGCCCAGCTGCGTGGAGATGCGCGGCTTCGGCTCGCCCGGCTACACGAACGTGCGCTACCCGCACGCCTGGGACCCCAGGCGCGACATCGCAGGCCCGACCATCCGCGACCGCGACACGGACAAGCCCAACTACAACCCCGTCTCCTCCTACCGCCGCACGTTCCGCGTGCCGGCGGACTGGAAGGGGCGCGAGGTCTTCCTGCGCTTCGACGGCGTCTACAGCGCCTACTACGTGTGGGTCAACGGGCAGAAGGTCGGCTACGCCGAGGACGCCAAGCTGCCGAGCGAGTTCAACGTGACGAAGTGCCTCAAGGACGGCGACAACCTGCTCGCCGTGGAGGTCTACCGCTGGTGCGACGGCAGCTTCCTCGAGGACCAGGACATGTTCCGCTTCTCGGGCATCTACCGCGACGTCAGCCTCTTCGCCGCGCCGAAGGTGCGCCTCGACGACTTCTTCGTCGAGACGGTGCCGGACCGCCCGTTCATCGACTGGAAACTGAAGCTGCGCACGAAGGTCGTGGGCGGCGACGCCCCCGTCTCCGCCGCCCTCTACGACGCCGCCTTCCAGAAGGTCGGCGACGTCAAGGACGGCGCGCTCGTCGTGAAGAAGGCCCGCCCCTGGAGCGCGGAGGACCCCTACCTCTACACGCTCGTGATGAAGGCCGGCGACGACGTGCGCGCCTGCCGCGTGGGCTTCCGGCACGTGGAGATCGTGGGCAGCGAGGTGCGCTTCAACGGCAAGGCGATCAAGTTCAAGGGCGTCAACCGCCATGAGACCAGCCCCGAAAACGGGCGTACCGTCACGCGCGACGAGATGGTCAGGGACATCACGCTCTTCAAGCGCCACAACATCAACACCGTGCGCACCTCGCACTACCCGAACCACCACAGCTGGTACGACCTCTGCGACCGCTACGGCGTCTACATGGTCGCCGAGGCGAACGTCGAGGGCCACGAGCCCGGCTACGGGAAGGAGGGGCTCGGCCTCCACAAGGAGTGGTACGGGACGATTCTGGAGCGCAACGTCAACAACGTGCTGAACTACCGCAACCACCCGGCGATCTTCATGTGGTCGATGGGCAACGAGACGGGCCACGGCGACGGCTTCCGCAACGCGATCCGGGAGGTCCGCAGGCTGGACGGCACGCGCCTCGTCCACTGGGAGCGCGGCAACGAGGACGCGGACGTGGACTCGGGGATGTACCCCTCCGTCGAGTGGCTGGAGAAGCGCGGCCGGCTCGGCGACCTGAAGCCCGGCTCCGCCGAAACGCTCAAGTCCGCCGACGGCGGCCAGGGCTACGCGATCTCCGGCCACACCGCCGGCAAGCCCTTCTTCCTCTGCGAATACGCGCACGCGATGGGCAACGCCGTCGGCAACTTCAAGGAATACTGGGAGACCTTCTACGCGCATCCGTCGCTCGCCGGCGGCTGCATCTGGGAGTGGGTGGACCACGCCCTCTGGAAGGCGACCGGCCGCGTCGACCCGGAGACGGGCCGGCCTGAGCGCTTCCTCGCCCACGGCGGCGACTTCGACGAGCAGCCGAACGACGGCAACTTCTGCGACGACGGCATCGTCGACCCGCTCCGCAACGTCTCCGCGAAGCTCGTCGAGATCGGCCACGTCCACCGCAACCTCGTCGTGGAGGACTTCAACCCCCAGACGGGCGTCGCGCGGCTCTGGAACCGCTTCGGCTTCACGGACGCGAGCGCCTTCGCGGGCGCGTGGGAGCTGCTGGAGGACGGCCGGCCCGTCGCCTCCGCCGCGTTCGACGTGCCGTCCGTCGCGCCGCTTTCGCGCGGCACGTTCACGGTCGCCTTCCCGTCGGGCGTCTTCAAGCCCGCGCGCGAATACTTCGTGAACTTCTCCTTCGCCCTCAAGGAGGATGCGCTTTGGGCGGAGAAGGGCCACGTCGTCGCCCGCGACCAGCTGCCCGTGCGCAAGGCGGCGCCGGCCGCGCCGGCCGCGTGCGCGGGGGCGAGGCCGACGGTCGTCGAGGACGAGAAGGCCGTCACCGTGCGCGGCGAGGGCCTGGAGGCCGTCTTCTGCCGCACGTCCGGCACGCTCAGCGCGCTCGTGATGAACGGCAAGACGATCCTCCGCGACCCCGCGCGGGGCGTCGTCGCCGGGCCGCAGCTCACCTGCGCGCGCGCGTTCACGGACAACGACCGCTGGCTGCGCGACGGCAACCCCTGGGGCGTGGACCGCAAGAAGAGCTTCTACGCCTCGGGCCTCACCCAGCTGCGCTACCATGCCCGCCCGCTCAAGGTCCTCTTCCCGCAGGACGAGAACGTGGTGCGCGTGGTCGCCGCCGTGGAGGTGACCGGCTCGAAGAGCGCCGGCTTCGCGCACGAGGCGGAATGGACCTTCCGCGCGGACGGCTCGGTGACGGTGAAGAACACCGCCACGCCGCACGGCGCGATGCCGCCCGCCCTGCCGCGCGTGGGGACGACGTGGCGGCTGGACAAGTCGCTGGAGAACATGGCCTACTACGGGCGCGGCCCGCGCGAGAACTACGTCGACCGCGCGTCCGCCTCCTTCCTCGGCTGGTGGGAGGGCACGGTCACGGGCCAGTACGAGCCCTACGTGCGCCCGCAGGACAACGGGTACAAGTGCGACGTGCGCACGGTGCGCTTCACCGACCGGTCCGGCGCGGGCGTCGAGTTCAGCGGCGACGGGCCGATGTTCGTGCAGGCCCTCCACTACGGCTGGGAGGACCTGGAGTTCGCCCGCCACCGCAACGGGCAGGAGCGCTTCCGCGCGCCCCCCCGCGCGCGCGAAGAGGTGGTGCTGAACCTCGACTGCCGCCAGCTCGGCCTGGGCGGCGCGAGCTGCGGGCCGAGGCCGATGGAGAAGTACATCTTCCCGGTCCAGAAGGAGACCTGGAGCGTGACGCTCCGCCCCGTGAAGGGGAAGAAGTTCATCGGACTCTTCTAGAAAGGAGCGCGGACATGAGGAAGATCCTGCTGGGATGCATCCTGTTCGCCTCGGCGGCGCTGTCCGCCGGGGCGTGGACGGACGACTTCGAGGCGGCGAAGAAGCTCTCGAAGAAGAAGGCCCTGCCGATGATGCTCGACTTCACGGGCAGCGACTGGTGCGGCTGGTGCAAGCTGATGGACCGGAAGGTGTTCGCCGAGAAGGCTTGGGACGACTGGGCGAAGACGAACGTCGTCTGCGTGACGGTGGACTTCCCGGAAGACCGCTCGAAGGTCACGCGGAAGGTCCAGAAGCAGAACCAGGCGCTTCTCTCGCGCTTCGGCGTGCGGGGCTTCCCCACGTTCGTGCTGCTCGCGCCGGGCGGCGACAAGGAGATCGGGCGCACGGGCTGCCCGGGGCGCGACGTGACGCCGGCCCAGTTCATCGACGCCGTGAAGAAGGCGCTCGGCAGGCCGCCCGCCGCCGCGAAATGAGGCGCGCGCTCCTCTGGCTGCTCCCGTCGCTGGCGCTGGCGGCGTGGGGCGAGCGCATCTCGGTGGCGTTCCCGGCCGAGCGGCAGCGTCTGCCGGCCGTTGCCGAGACCTACGTGATCGGCGCGGTCGAGCCGGGGCGAACCGAGACGCTGTACGTCAACGGCGCAACCGCGGCCGTCTACCGCACGGGGGCCTTCGTGCAGATGGTCCCCGTGCAGCCGGGCACGAACGAGTTGACGGTCTCGCGCGGCGGGGCGCGGCTCGTGCGGCGCTTCGTCGTCGCCGAGCCGGCGGAGGAGGCGCCGAAGCCGCCGCCGGCCGTCGCGTCCGACGATTCGCCGCTGCTGGGCGAGGCGGGGGCGTGGCGGACGACGGGCAACCTCTTCCAGAACCGCGTGCGCGCGTCCATCGAGGGCTCGGAGAGCCTGTTCTTCCTGCCGAAGGGGTTCGTGCTGCGCGGGGCGGAGGTGAAGGGGACGGACTGGCTCGCGGTCTGGCTGGAGAACCGCCTCGGCTTCCTGCCCCGCCGCTTCGCCGCGCGGGAGGGGAAGGGCGCGCGCGTGCCGCCGAAGGGGCTCATCGCCCCGAACCCGTCCGCCGGATTCCCCGACCGGCCGCCCTACGGAAAGCCGCCCGCCGCCGTCCGCATCTGCGTGGACGCCGGGCACGGCGGCAGCGACCCCGGGGCCCTCTCCCCGCACGGCTGGCGCGAGAAGGAGGCGAACCTCATGCAGGCGCGCGCGATCCGCGACGCCCTGGAGAAGGCGGGGTTCCAGGTGGTCATGACGCGGGACGGCGATTCGTTCCCCGACCTGCTGGCGCGCCCGCGCCGGGCCTACGACGAGCGGGTGGACGCCTTCATCTCGGTCCACCACAACGCGACGGCGCCGCAGCGCGACCCGCGCCTCGTGCGCCACACGGTGGCCTACGCCTCGCTCTCCAACGGCCTCGCCCTCGCGCGCTGCATCCAGAAGCACGTCGCGCAGGTGATGGCGCCCGTCCCCGACGCCGGCGCCCAGCTGAAGTCGCTCGCCGTGTGCCGCAACCCCGCCGTGCCGAGCTGCCTGCTGGAAATCGACTTCGTGAACCATCCCGAGGGCGAGGAGGGGTCGTGGAGCCCGAAGCGGCAGCGGAAGGTCGCGCAGGCCGTCGTCTGCGGCGTCTTGGACTGGATGACGCCCGACCCGCCGCCGGCCGGGCCGGCGGCGGACGCGGAACCGTGAGGGGGAGGCGCGGGGAATGGCGGCGCAGACCGTTCTGCACGTTGACATGGATGCGTTCTTCGCGTCCGTCGAACAGCGCGACCATCCCGCCTGGCGCGGGCTGCCCGTCATCGTGGGGGCGGGCCCGCACGAGCGGGGCGTCGTCTCCACGTGCAGCTACGAGGCGCGGGCGTTCGGGGTGCGTTCCGCCATGCCGAGCCGCACGGCGTACGGGAAGTGCCCGCACGGCATCTTCGTGAAGCCGCGCATGGGCGTCTACCAGGCGGTGTCGGCCCAGGTGTTCGAAATCCTCGGCCACTACTCGCCGTTCGTCGAGGGGGTGTCGGTGGACGAGGCGTTTCTCGACATCTCGGGCACGGCCCACCTCTTCGGCGGGGCCCGCGCGCTCGGCGAACGCCTCCGCGCGGAGGTGCGCGCGGCCTGCGGCCTCACCTGCTCGGTCGGCATCGCGCCGAATCGCCTCCTCGCGAAGATCGGGAGCGAGGAGGCGAAGCCGGACGGCCTCTTCGTGACGCCGTTCGAGCCGTCCGCCGTCCGCGCCTGGCTCGCCCCGCAGCCCGTGCGCATCCTCTGGGGCGTGGGGCGGCGCACGAACGAGCTGCTGGCGAAGTACGGCTACCGCACGTGCGGCGACCTGCAGGAGGCCGATCCGCGCTTCCTGGACCGCGTGCTGGGCGAGACGGCGGCCCGCGCGATCCGCGCCCATGCGTGCGGCGTGGACGCGAGCGCGGTCGCCTGGGAGGACGCGGCGGAGAAGAGCGTCTCGCGCGAGCACACGTTCGGCGAGGACGAGGCGGACCGCGCGGTGGTGCGCGCGACGCTGCTGGAACTCGTCGCGGACGTGGGGCGGCGCGTGCGGACGCGTCCGCGCCGCGCCCGCACGGCCCGGCTCAAGCTGCGCGACGCCCTCTTCAACACGTGTACCCGCCAGGCGCGCTTCGACCTGCCCGCCCGCGACGACATCACGTTCCGCCACCTCGCGCTCGACCTCTTCGACCGCGAGTGGCCGGAGGGCGGCCGGCGCCGCGTGCGCCTCGTCGGCTTCGGCGTGGCGGACTTTACGGAGGACGACGCGGAGGCTGCGCCCTCCCTCTTCCCCTCGCCGCGCGAGGCGGAGCGGGCGAAGCGCGAGCGGCTGGCGGCCGTGCTCGACCGCCTCGGCCTCAACCTTTTTGAAATTTTTCAGTCTTTCCGCTTGACGAAACGGCGTGCGGTGTGGTAGAGTTGCGCCGTCATCGGGCAACGCTCCGTTTGGGGGAGACGGAGCGTAGAGTGCGTAGTGCAGGACCAGGACGAGGAGGAACGGCGATGCAGCAAGGAGGAAACGTGTCCAGTGGAAAGGCCGGAAGGCAGGGCGTCGCCGTCGCCCTCGCCTACGGCGCGTCCGGGTTCCTCTCCCTCCCGAAGACGGCGGACGGCCTCGCCTCCCGGAAGTCCGTCCGCGTCCTCGCGTCCGTCCGCGTCGCCGCGCTCGACCCCGAGACGTTCGCCTACGCGGACGGCTACCTCGCCTCGGCGTCGCGCGGCGGGCACGCCGAGAGGTTCGCCGTCCAGACCGAGACGCCCGCCGAGCGTACGCGGAACATCCTCAGCAGGGACAGGAAGAACAACGCCGTACACACGGGGAAGGTCGCGGGCCGCCTCCTCTCGGACGGCGACTACCGCTACGACTACCCGGGGGAGACGGAGATACGCCTGACGGACGCCCTCGGCGGGACGGCGCTGCACGCCTACGACGCGCGGGTCGGGAAGCACCGCGTCACGGACTTCTCCGGGCGCACGACGACGGCCCACTACTTCATGCGCCACGACGTCGCCTACCTCGGGAAGGTGCGCAAGGTCGTCGACGGGCGCGACCGCGACCTCGTCTCCTTCCGCTACGACAGGGCGAGCGGGAAGCCCGTGCGCGTCACCGACCGCCTCGGGAACAGCCGAATTCTCGACTACGACGGGCGGGGCAACTGCGTGAAGCTTTCCCGTCTGGCGGCCGGGGCGTTCGCGTCCGAGCCCGTGCGCGCCTTCTCCTACGACCGGCAGGACCGCCTCGCCGCCGTCTCGGAGCTGGACGGGGACGGGAAGGCCGTCCGCACGACGACCTTCGCCTACGACGGGGCGGGCCGTCCGGTGCGCATCTCGGACGGCTGCCGGACGCTTGCGGTCGCCTACGGGCCGTCCGGCTTCCCGTCCGAGCTGAAGGGCGACTTCGGCGGCCTGTCCCTCGCCTACGACCGCTACGGGCGGCTCGTCGAGATCGCCGCGTCCGGCACGACGGTCCGCTACGCCTACGACGGGAGGGGGCGCGTCGTGCGCCAGGCGGTCGACGGCACGCCGATCGACTTCGCCTACACGCATGACGGGCGGCTCGCGGGCAAGTACCTGGGCGGCAAGTTGGACCCCGAGGCGTCGGCCGAGTACGAGTACACGGGGGACGGACGGATTGCCGCGCGGACGGTGAACGGCGTCCGCCAGGCATACGAATACGACGCACGGGGGCAACTTCTCGCCGTGAAGGAGGACGGCGCGGACGTGGAGCGCTACGCCTACGACCGGGCGGGCAACATGGTGCGGAAGACGGTTCGCGGGAAAACCACCACCTTCACGTTCGACGGCGCGAACCAGCTTGTCAGCTCGACGGCGGACGGCGTGACGACCCGGTACGCCTACGACGCGGCGGGCCGCCTGGTCAGGGAGGGGGCGAAGACCTACCGCTACGGCTGGCTCGACAAGGTCCTCTCCGTCACGGACGGCGCGAGGACGTACCGCTACGACTGGCACGCGGACGGCCAGCTCGCCCGCGCGGACTACGGGGACGGGACGTCGGAAAGCTTCCTCTGGGACGGCCTCGCGCTCGTGCGGCGCGGCGGCGAGAACTTCGTGAACGAGCCGCACGTCGGCGGCGGCAGCCCCGTCGCCTCCTCGAAGGGGGCCGTGTACTTCAACGACCTCCTCGGCACGACGGTCGGCGTCCGGGAGGGGCGCGGCCTGCTGCGGGCGAAGCAGAGGACCCCGCGCTACACGGCGGCGGCCCTGACGGCCTTCGGCGAACCGCTCCCGGGACAGGGCGCCGGGGCCCCGATGCCCGGTGCCTTCTTCACGGGCAAGCCGTCCGTGCCGGGCCTCGGCTACGCCTTCCTCCTCCGCAGCTACCGCCCCGACCTCGCGAAGTGGCAGACGGCGGACCCGTTCGGCTACCCCGACGGGTGGAATCGGTTTACGTATGGTCTAAATTCGCCGTTAATGGGATGTGATTTGTTCGGTGCGAGCTGGGATAATATGGATTTCGTGGCTTACTACTTTTTGCAGGATTCGGATCGCCCGAATTATATTGATACTGATGTGATGGGATTAACAGGTTCGATATTCTTGGCAATGAGGAACGCTGCTGAATCTACCGTAGAAGGATTTGTTAGATCGAGTTGCCCGAACTCTGCTGGAGGAAATTCTAGGGCAGGATTTGGTTTCGGTGTCGATTGCAAGTCTATTGTTTATGCATTGGGCGGTGGAAGCGGAAGACTGTTGGACTCATTGTCATGGTCTTGGTATACGACATATGAATGGGAAGGCGATCATTTATATGAGTGCAAGTATTATGAATGGGAATATTCGGGATCAATGAGGTATTCTGATTCGTTTAGAGATCCTGTTGATGTTTTGAATCTCATAAAAAGGCCAGATTTGGAAGTGCCTGGAGGAAGGCCGTATGATTATGGACATATTTGGCGCGATATATCCCTTGGTGGGAAAGGCATCCTCAATAGAAAGTTGATTGAATGAGAAAGACGTTTTACATGGCATCAAAAGTACTCTATTTTTGTATGTTGCTCATTTCGGGATGTGACCTTGCGCTTCGTGGCAGAGAAGTGGAGGTTATTCCAGGAATGATGTGGGAATACTGCTCGTTACGACATTCAAGGGTTGTATGGGATAAGTATGGTGTTATAGCGGAGGGGGATGTTTTCATCAGTTTTTATGAATACGGATTCTCGTTCTGTTGTAATGGGAACAGTCGATATGTCGATGCCGTACAGAATGTACTTGTACCTAGCGATGAGGGACTTGGGGATGGTAGACGGTACAGCGCGATGGACGCTTCATCCGCCGTGGGAGTATTTTCAAGAGAGGCGCATCTAGAGTTTCTCAAAGAAACATCCGCTTTGCGGGAACGGGTCAAAAGGCGGCTTGTTTCCGTCCCGAGAAATTGAGTGAGGTGAGAAAAGATATGATGACAAGGAAGGAGAGGAGGACAAAAGTTGTAGACATTCAAGTTGTTGGGGATTCAGGAAAGTTGTCAAGAGGGGAAGAATAATTGAATGAACGTTTGTCTTTCGCATTCTTAAACCCGAACCACGCGGCGGCGGCGCTGTGCGCGCTTCTGCCGCTGTGCTGGGGCTGGAGGCGGCATGCCTGGATTGGGCGCTTGCTCGCGGCGGCGCTGTTCGCGATGCTCCTCCTGACGCAGTCGCGGACGGGGCTTCTCGTGGCGGGGCTGGAGGCGGCGGCCTGGCGGTGGTTCGTGGACCGTCGTGCGGCGTGCGCGGCGCCTGCGCCCCGTCGGCGTCGGTGGCCGTGGGCGGTGGCGGGGCTTGCCGTGGCGGGGCTTTCCCTCTGGTGGCTCGGACCACGCCTTGCGCTCGACGGTTCAGTCCTGAACCG
>CAVEVC010000091.1:0-10105 GCA_963618935.1 Clostridiales bacterium CCNA10
TCAGGCTCATAACCTGAAGGTCGTTGGTTCAAATCCAGCCCCCGCTACCAATCTGGTTCAAGGCATCCGTTCGTTCGCGGGTGTGTGGATGGAACGGCGAAACGAATCCTCTATGGCAAAAGAAGACGACAGCGCAATCGAAGTGGTGGGTACCGTGATCAAGGTGCTTCCGGCGACCATGTACAAGGTCCAGCTGGAGAACGGGCACGAAGTGCTCGCCCACATTTCCGGGAAGATGCGCAAGTACTTCATCAAGATCGCGATCGGCGACAAGGTGACGGTGGAGATTTCCCCCTACGACCTCACCAAGGGGCGCATCACGTACCGCCACAAGACGTGAGTTCCGTGTCGCGGCATCTTCTATCCCTTCATGACGTCACCCTCGCCTTCGGGGGTGATTCTGTTTTGGATGGGGTCTCGCTCAACATCGAAGGCGGGATGCGCGCCTGCGTGACGGGGCGCAACGGCGAAGGGAAGTCCACGCTGCTGAAGGTCATCGTGGGGCGGCTGGAGCCGGACCGGGGCGAGATCGTCCGCGCGCCGGGGCTGAAGACCGCGTTCCTCGAGCAGGAGGTGCCGAGCGACCGCCCGGGCACGGTGCGCGAGATCGTCCCCTCCGAGAAGCTGATTTCCCAGATGGGGCTTGTGGCGGACGTGCCGTTCAACACGCTTTCGGGCGGCCTGCGGCGGCGCGTCCTGCTCGCGCGCGCGCTGGCGGACGAGCCGGACCTCGTTCTGCTGGACGAGCCGACGAACCATCTGGACATCGAGTCCATCGAGTGGCTGGAGGGCTTCATCCGCCGCCAGGCCGAGACGGCCTTCCTCTTCGTCACGCACGACCGCGCCTTCCTGAAGGCCGTCGCAACCTTCGTCTACGACCTCGACCGGGGGCAGCTCGCCGGCTGGAACTGCGACTACCGCACGTTCCTGCAGCGCAAGGCGGACCTCCAGGCGGACGAGGCGGCGCTGTGGCTCAAGAAGGCGAAGAAGCTCGCGCAGGAGGAGGCGTGGATCCGGCAGGGCGTGAAGGCCCGCCGCACGCGCAACCAGGGGCGCGTGGAGGCGCTGCGCCAGCTGCGGCTCGAATTCGCGAACCGCCGGACCGCCCAGGGGACCTCCTCCATCCGCATCGACACGGCGGCCGCCTCGGGCGACCGGGTCGTCAAGGTCGAGGACGTGTCCTTCGCATACGGCGGCCGGCCCGTCATCCGCCACTTCACGGCGGACGTCCTGCGCGGCGAGCGCATCGGCGTCGTCGGCGGGAACGGCGCGGGCAAGACGACGCTCCTGAAGCTCCTGACGGGCGCGCTCGCGCCCACGGCGGGCGCCGTCACGCTGGGGACGCGCGTCGAGATGGCGTTCTTCGACCAGCTGCACGCCCAGCTCGACCCCGCGCTCACCGTGAAGGAGGTCGTGGCGCAGGACCGCGACGTCGTCTCGGTGGGCGGCGTGCAGAAGCACGTCTATTCCTACCTGGCGGACTTCCTCTTCACGCCGGCGCGCGCGCGGTCGCCGGTGAAGGCCCTTTCCGGCGGCGAGAAGGCGCGCCTCCTCCTCGCGCGCCTCTTCCTCAAACCGTCGAATCTCCTCGTGATGGACGAGCCGACGAACGACCTGGACGTCGAGACGCTGGAGCTGCTGGAGGAGCAGCTGCTGAACTACCGGGGCACCCTGCTCGTCGTCTCGCACGACCGCGCCTTCCTCGACAACGTCGTCACCTCCACCTACCTGCTCGCCGGCGACGGCGAGGTGCGCGTCTGCGCCGGCGGCTACGCCGAGGCGAAGAAGCTCGAAAAGGCCGTGAAGGCGGAGAAGGCCGAAAAGGCCGAGAAGGCGGCCCAGCCGCCGGCCCCCCCGCCTCCGCAGCCATCCCAGGCCCCCCGCAAGCTGAACAACCGGGAGACGCGCGAGCTGGAGGCGCTGCCGGGGAAGATGGAGGAGCTGGAGGCTGAGATCGCGGAAATCGCGTCCGCCCTCGCCGACCCGTCCATCTACGCAAAGGACAACGCGCGGGCGGTGGCCTTGACGGCCCGCCTCCCCGCCGCCCGCGCGGCGCTCGACGCCGCCGAGACGCGCTGGCTCGAGCTCTCCGAGCGCGCGTGACGCGGCTTCCGCGCGAACGTCCTCACGTCGCACCCCACCACCGTCAGGATCTCGCCGAGCGCGTGCTCGACGAGTGATAGAGTTGACGGTCCGCCCGATGATGGCGTATACTGTCGTCGTTGCTTTCGGCTAGAGGTTTTCGTGGAGCCCTCTCCGAAATGCGGCGCTCGCCTTGCACCTGTATGTGAACGTAGTTCGAGAATGGGAAGGCGGTGAATTGGGATGGAAATGGAAGAGCCGATTCCGGTCAGTAGGCATGGCCGCGTGGCGGGCGTGCCCTACCATGTCTTTGGCTATCATGGCGTCTCGTTTGCCGTTCATGCGGGGCTTGGCCGTCCGCTGAAGATTTCGCATGAGGCGCGGGTCTACTTGGCGCGGCGCGCGTCCGGCGAGGATGCGCCGCCCGCTTGTGAGGGGCTGCGCGGCGAGATCGCCGCCCTGGAGGCCGTCGGCTTCTTCGCGCCCTGTGAGCCGCCGATTCCGACGGATGCGGAATTCGATCGTCTGCTGCGCCGGAGATATGAGGCTCCATGGACAAAACTGGAACTCGCCCTCTCGGAGGTTTGCAATCTTGCATGCCGTTACTGCTACTGCGGGACGTGCCGGGACGAGGTGCCGAACCAGGGTCGGATGGGCGAGGCCGTCGCCCGTGCGGCGATCAACTGGCTTTTCGCCGTGAGCGGACGTTCAAAGGAGGTTGGCATTACGTTCTTCGGCGGGGAACCTCTGATGAACAAGGATGTCCTTCTGTTCGCCGTCTCGTACAGCCAGCGGCTGGCGAAGCTTCACGGCAAGAAGGTGTTCTATTCGATGACGACGAACGGGACGCTCTATCCATGCCATCGCTTTGTCGGCATGGAGAACTGGGTCGTGGGGTCTGTCGCAGACGGGCCGGACGTGGTGAAGTGCCAGGAGTTCTGGCGCACATACCGGGAACTTGTCAGGAGTCACTGCTTTGGTTGCTGGGCCTACCCGTACTGCAAGGGCCCGTGCCCGTGGGAGGTCGCCCGGGCGGACGGGACGTTCGCCCTGTCGGAGCGGAACTGCGCGGAGACGAAGCGCTGGATCATGCAGGGGGCATGGTTTGAGGACTTGTACGCCAAGGAAATGAAAGGAGCCAAGATATGAAAATATGTAGGGTGATGGTGGCCGTCACATTTTTGGCGGTTGCCGCAGATGCGGGGGCTGAGGTCGTCAAGGGGTGGGTGCGGCTTGAGGCGACGCCGAGCATTGCGGAAATCGCAGAGGAATATGCGACAACGGATGCGCGCCTTCCGGAACTTGCCGCACTGCAAATCATGAAGCGTCAAAATGCCCAAGGCATCAAGTATATGAACATCCCCGTTGGCGTGGAGGTGGAAATCCAGACGCTTCCCGACTTCAGGGTTGTCGGTCGTGGAAAGGTCGACAAGGATGGAAATTATTGTATTTTTGTTCCAAGTACAGAACTTCTTTGGCGCGCATACTGTTGTGTGGAACGAGAAGAGTTTTGGTATGTTGGGACTGCGCATGTTAATCAGGTATCTAAATACGACTCTTTTTATACAGCGAATATAACCATGATGCGGTCATACGCCTCCGCAGAGGGGCGGTGTGTGCGGCAGGACGGAACTCCGGCCCAGGGTGTTCATGTGTTTGTGCATCCAATTACATCTGGTGAGACGGATGAGGAAGACCGCCTGTTCCCAACGCAACTGGCGGTGACGGATACACTTGGAAGATGGCGTGTGGATGGGCTTGCCACTCCGCCGATCAGCCCGTTGATGTCCTACATCTGTTATACGAATATCGTGGACAATTGGCAGGTCAGTCGCTATCCTTTGAAATTGGGGATTTATGCAAGACGCAAGTCCCTTGGTTCATATGATGCTGAACGGGTTATCCCCAATGTCACGGACGAAAACCACAGGGCAGTGGAAAGGATCATCGCCGCCACTGAACGTAAATCGGGGAAGAAAATGAAACGTTTGAACCCAATGACGAATTTCCCGGTCAGTACAAACAATGTCATCCATGTGCCGGATCTGGTTTTACCATAAAAAAGGAATAATTTGGGAAAAGCCGAAAAAGTTATGTCGGAATTGTTTTACCGAGATGTACAGGTCAGATGAAAAAGTATCTGGGAGCTTTATTTGGTGTCTTTGCTTTGTTTAAAGCCGTAGCAGGTGAATCTTTTTCCGCTGCGGTTTATTCGTCGCAGGATATGAAACCCTTCAGGGCGGTCTGCGTTGTTCTGGCGGGAGCGAATGGTGATTCGACGGTGTATTTCAAAGATGCCCGGTGGACGGAGTTTGCCCGGACAAACGATATTGCCTTGGTGGCGGCCACGTTCACGTCGCCGGTAGGGGAGCTGAAGTCCGGACGTGGGTATTATGACGCGCGTGTGAAGTCCGGTCGACAACTTGTGGATTATCTGGACCGGCAGAATCTTGGCGGTCTACCCCTGTTCTTCTATGGTTTTTCAGGAGGTGCGCATTTCACCGCGAGTTTTGCCGAACATTTCCCTTCACATGTTACGGCCTGGTGTGCGGCATCCGCAGGATGGTGGCAGAACTTGGCACGGGGTGGGGATGAACGGCCGCCGGGCATCGTGGCATGTGGCACGGAGGATTCCCGCTATGGGGCCTGTCTTTCGCATTTCCATGACGGACGTGCCGTGGGGCGGCGTTGGACATGGGTGGACGTCCCGGGCCTTGGACATAACCGAAGCGAGGCGCTGGAATTTTTTGCGCAAGCCTATTTCATTGAGATCCTGAAGCAACGCATCCGTCGCCGTGCGGACGGGGGCGTTTGGGTGGATTCCGTCACGGGCAACCGTCGGGAACGTACGTCGAAGACGGTGGACGTCAACTTGTCCTGGCTTCCGTCGAAGGCATTGCTGCCGCGTTGGCGGGGGCTGACGGGACGTGGCGAGGTGGAGATCCTTCGCCGTTCAGTCAAGGCCCTGCCGACTGCACAGCCGGTCCTGACGGTCTTTCTGCGGACGCGGAAGGACATGACGCCCCGTGGCGTGCTGTGCATGAGTTTGCTCGCGAACCACTCGAACGACATTCCCGCGAAGATTGTTTCGGGGAATGTCGCCTCGGATGTCGGGCGCATGGTTGCCTTTGCCGAGAGCAACAAGCTTGCGGTCGTGGCCTGGGGGGCTGCGCGGCATTTATGGAATCCTCGGAAAAACTGGACGGAACTCACACGGCAGGAGGCACGGGCGGCAGATCACGTGTTCGATCAGGTTTCCGAAGCGTGGGCAAAGTGCGTTGGCGGGTTTATCCGTGAACGGCAAATCCCGGACGCACGGTTCCTTCTGTGGGGATGTTCAGGAGCCGCACAGTATGCGCAGCGCCTGGCCCTGCGTAAGCCGGAACGTTTCTTGGCTGTTCATGTCCACATCCCGAGCAGTTTTGACGAGCCGACCGATGATGGGGCCTCGGTTCTGTGGTGTCTCACGACTGGGGAGAACGAAAGTGGCTACGAGCGGTCCCTTGCATTCTTCAGGGCGGCAAAGGAGAAAGGATATCCGATTCTCTACCGGGCCTATCCAGGTTTGGGACATGCAGGCTGTGGCGCGGCAGAACGATTGGGACGGGCGATCCTGCAGATGGCCCTTGACAGGGCCCGACGTTCGGCTGAGGTAGATTGGAGTAAGGTGTTTGATGCGTCGCCAATGGTTGGCGACGTTGTGAATCTGCGCTGTGTTGCACGCGCGCAGGGCGATGAAATTCCGGATGCCTATCGCGTGATGTTGCCCAGTAGCCCGATAGCCGAATTGTGGAAGGCTGAGTAGCCGTATGCTGTTGGCCGATTTCTTCTACAATGGAGTGGCGCGCTGGCAGCTTGGGTTCGACAACCCGAACAAGGCGGCTGTCCTGGCTGTCGAATTGATACTGGTGGGACTGGCTCTCGTTGTTGCCACACGTCGGCTGGTTCTTCGTGTCCTTGGCGCTGTACTTACGGTCGGTTCGCTGTATGTCCTTCTACACACGTTCTCACGGGGCGGCATGGTGGCGTTGGCTGTTGCCGCCGTCCCGTTGGCAATTGGGTTTCTACGGCATTTGAAAGGTACAAGGACGTGTGTCAGGGTGTGTTTCTTGGTCATTGCCGTGGCATTCTGCCTGTTGTCCGTTCGGGTGGGGGATGTCGGGCGATTGGTACATGGGTTCTCAGGTGAAGACCGTTCTGTCGGCAATCGCATTGAACTCTGGCGGTCCGTTCCTCGGATGTTGCGGGACGCGCCGTTTGGATGGGGAATTGGAAAATCGGGCGAGGTCTACAGGCAGTGGTATCAGCCTCTGGATCGGGACGAACGTTATCGCACGCTGGTCAACAGCCACCTGACGTGGATCGTCGAGACGGGAATTATCGGGGGTGTCGTCTGGTCGCTGGGATGGGGGATTGTGTTGGCGTTCGGCTTCCTGGCTGGCCGATACCGTGGTGGTGGTTGTGTTGGTCAGATGGACGGCGCTCTTTGGGACGGCCCTGTTCAGTTCGGTTTGCGAAAGTTGGGCCTTGTGGATCATTCCTGTGGTGGTGCTTGAAAGGACATTCGTGAAGGAAGGACACATCTTCAGGCACGCACTGGTTTGCGGCATAGTGTTGACGGCGTGCCTGGGATGTGCTGCGGGGGTGTCGCTCGGATTCCTGGTCGGAGACGGGGAGACGGTGATCGGGAAGCGCGGTTACGGCATTCAGGTCGGACGTTCCCGCCCTCTGTTCTGGCTTGTGCCGGATCCGTCTGTTCTCGGAGGGGAGGCGTATCCGCGTGAGATCCGCGACGCTCTGCGAGGCCAGGAGAATGCGTCGCTGGCGATTGTCCTGAACGCGCGACAGGTCCCGGCCGATGCGGAATTCGTTGTGATATGCGGTGGGGCGGATGATGCCGGGCGGCGTGGACGGCAGAAAACCATCTGGCTTTCGCCGAAGCGGACGGACATTCAGCCGGGTGAAGACCAGATGGTTGTCGTAGGTGCATTGTCATCCGAGGCCGAGGTCTATGGATCTGGGAAAGGTGTCGTGCGAATCGAAGGGGCGGGCGACTACATCCCGAACTGGCCGAATCTGTTGATGGACCTTTCCAGAATGGCTGTTGGTGGCCGTTAGGAACCCTGGAAGTTTCCCCCCCCCTGCACGGACGGAATATGGTAAACTAGACGCCATGGAAACCGAGACCAAGAAGAAGATCCGCATCACGGACACGACGCTGCGCGACGCCCACCAGTCCCTGTGGGCCACGCGGCTGCGGACGGACGACATTCTCCAGATCGCCGAGACGATCGACGGCGCCGGCTACTACTCGCTCGAATGCTGGGGCGGCGCCACGTTCGACGTGTGCATGCGCTTCCTGCGCGAGAACCCCTGGGAGCGCCTGCGCCAGATCAAGGCCGTCTGCAAGAAGACGCCGCTCCAGATGCTCCTGCGCGGCCAGAACATCCTCGGCTACAGGCACTACCCGGACGACGTGGTGGACCGCTTCGTGGCGCTCGCGTGCGAGAACGGCATGGACATCTTCCGCGTCTTCGACGCGCTGAACGACCCGCGCAATCTCGAACAGGCCATCCGGAGCGTCAAGAAGTACGGCGGCCACGCGCAGGGCACGATCTGCTACACCACCTCGCCCGTCCACACGGTCGAGGCCTACGTGAAGCTCGCGCGGGAGCAGGCCGCGATGGGCATCGACTCCCTCGCCATCAAGGACATGGCGGGCATCCTCACGCCCGGCGCGGCGCGCGCGCTCGTGGGGGCGCTCGTGCAGGCGTGCCCCGACCTGCCGATCCAGGTCCACAGCCACATGACGAGCGGCATGGCGGCGGCGATGTACCTCGCGGCCGCCGAGGCGGGCGCGGGCTGCATGGACACGGCGATCTCCACGATGAGCTCGTTCTCCAGCCAGCCGCCCTGCGAGTCGATGGCCGCGATCCTGGAGAGCGAGGGCTTCGACACGGGGCTCGACCTCGGAAAGCTCGCGGCGATCAACGACTACTTCAAGTCCGTCAAGGCGAAGCGCCAGCCGGAGAGCTCGCGCAAGGTGGAGCCGGTGGACGCGGGCGTGCTCGTCCACGCGATCCCCGGCGGCATGATCTCGAACCTCCGCAGCCAGCTCGCCCAGCAGGGCGCGCTCGACCGCCTCCCGGAGGTGCTGGAGGAGCTGCCGAAGACGCGCGCGGACATGGGGTATCCGCCGCTCGTCACGCCCACGTCTCAGATCGTCGGCGTGCAGTCCGTCCTCAACGTCCTCTCCGGCCGGCGCTATGCGATGGTGACGGACGAGACGAAGCACTACGCGGCCGGCTACTACGGCCGCACGCCCGCGCCGATCGAGAAGAAGCTGCAGAAGAAGCTCATGGGCGGCCTGAAGCCGATCACGTGCCGTCCGGCCGACCTCCTCAAGCCCGGCCTCGCGGCGGCGGCGAAGGAGATCCCCGCGGCCTACATCCAGGCGGAGGAGGACATCCTCAGCTACTGCCTCTTCCCCGAGGTCGCGCTGGGGTACTTCAAGTGGCGCGCGCAGCCCGCCGACGCAAAGGACCCGATCCCCGCCGACGTCGAGATGCAGAAGCAGGACGCGGCGGCCCCGGCCCCTGAGGTCGATGCCGAGACGGCGAAGTTCGCGCAGATCGGCCGGGCCTTCGCGGCGCTCCTTGCCTCGTGCGGCGGCTCGTTCGACGCGGCGAAGCTCGCGGCGGCCGCGCCGGCCTCCGCCCCTGCGGCGTCGGCGCCGGCCGCGGAGGCCCCGGCGAAGCCCGCCGTCCCGGCGGGCACGCCCGTCCCCGCGCCGCTCAACGGCACGTTCTACCGCAGCGCGGGGCCGGGCAGGCCGGAACTCGCGGCGGACGGCGCGGCGGTGAAGGCGGGCGAGCCGTGCTGCATCGTCGAGGCGATGAAGCTCTTCAACCCGATCAAGGCGACGGCCGCCGGAACGATCACCTTCCTCGCGAAGCACGGCGAGGTGGTCCGGAAGGGCCAGCCGCTCGCCGTCATCGAGGCGTAGTTAAGTTGCCGCTACGCGGCTTTAAGTAGTTAAGTGGTTAAGTAGAGAGCAAGTAGTGAAGTAGTTAAGTTAAGTGGTAAGAGGTTAAGTTGTCATGTTTTGGTCAAAGTCAATGAGGGTGCGAAACGGGCGGGACATGTTCCTCTTCGCTCAGATCGCCTACCGCCTCACTTGACCACTTAACTACTTAACCACTTAAAGCCGCGAAGCGGCGGCTTAATCAACCCAAAGGAGGATTCATGGAGTTCTTGAGCGTCAAATGGCTGTGGCTCTACGCGGGGGCGCTGCTGATGCTGATGGAGGTCATGGCGCCGGGCTTCGTGGTCTTCTTCTTCGGCCTGGCGGCGGCGACGGTGGGGCTGGCGCTCTTCGCGTTCGACGTGCCGGCGGCCGGGCAGCTGGCCCTCTTCACGGCGTGCTGCATCGTCTACATCGTCGGGCTGCGGCGCCTCATGAAGGCGCTCTTCATGGGCGAGACGACGGAGACGAAGGCGCCCGCGTCCGAGTTCGCGGGGCGGCTCGGGAAGGTCGTCGAGGAGATCCGCCCCGAGGCGCCGGGGCGCGTCCTCCTGGGCGACGCCGAATGGACGGCCGTCGCCGGCGAATGCCTGGCGCCCGGCACGGAGGTGCGCGTCGTCGACCAGAAGAACCTCACCCTCGCCGTCGAGCGGGTTTAACGACCAAAGACAAAAAAGGAGACAACCATGACAGGACCATTCATGCTCTTCGCCATCGTCGCGCTCGTCGTGATCGTGGCGATTCTCAAGACGGCCGTCGTCGTGCCGCAGAAGACGGCCTACATCGTGGAGCGCCTGGGCAAGTACCGCTGCACGCTGGAGGCCGGCTTCCACATCCTCGTGCCCTTCTTCGACAAGATCGCCTACAAGCACACGCTCAAGGAGCAGGCCATCGACGTGCCGCCGCAGGAGTGCATCACGAAGGACAACATCGCCGTCTCGGTCGACGGCATCCTCTACATGCAGGTGATGGACCCCGCGAAGGCGAGCTACGGCATCG